>NZ_DAMAUC010000004.1:6940-112606 GCF_032079385.1 Anaerocolumna sp. | reverse complement strand
AATCGGTATTTACATGCAAGCATGTAAATACCTCATTCCGTTTTTATTATATCATATAAATTCAAATGTACAACCAATTCGAAAAATATATAGAGATTTTTTCTTGTTATTGTGGTATAATATTTAATGCATTTTATAAGGCATTTGCTTTCAGTCTTCCGGAAATAATAAAAGACTGGCAAATGGAAAGGAAACCAATATGAGAACTATTATTATACTTTTATTTATACTTATATTCTTTATATTTAGTATACCTTTATTTTTCATTGAATATGTCATTGGTAAAATTAATCCACATCTTAAGGTAAAAACCTCACAGGCAATTGTGGCGACTATATTAAAGGGTATCTTGGTTTTAGGCGGTGTTAAAAAAACTGTAATCGGTCTTGAAAATGTTCCAAAAGACGAAGCCGTTTTATATGTTTCTAATCACCGCAGTTTTTTTGATATTGTAGTAGCTTATGCCACAGTTCCTAACCTGACCGGTTTTGTTGCTAAAAAAGAAATAGGAAAAGTTCCGTTTCTCCGCACTTGGATGCGATATCTGAATTGTTTGTTTTTAGATAGAGATAATATTCGTGAAGGTTTAAAAACTATTTTAGAAGGTGTGGAATTAGTTAAAAAGGGATATTCCATATATATTTCACCGGAAGGAACCAGAAATCACGAAAAAGAAATGCTTCCTTTTAAAGAGGGCAGCTTAAAAATAGCTGAAAAATCCGGCTGTGCTATCATACCGGTGTCTTTAACCAATACCGATGAAGTTTTTGAAAATCATTTCCCTTGGGTAAGAAAAACTCATGTTATCATCGAATATGGAAAACCGGTTTATCCGAAGGAGTTAGATAAGGAACAACAAAAACGTTTAGGAGCATACGTGCAAAACATTATTAGAGAAACCTTAATAAAAAATGAATCACTTATTTAAAAATCAACCTCAAAAAACACAATTTTAAATAACAATTACAACTTTTCTAGTCTTGATTGTTTTTTTGAATAATGGTACAATATTACCACTGTAATACGGAGGGAAGGAGGTACATACATGAAAACCGGGACAATAATAATTTTAATAATTTTAGCTGTTATTATAGCAATTTTAGTTGGTTTATATATTTTCGGCTCAAGGCTGCAAAAGAAAAATGAAAAAGCGCAAGCTGATATGAAGGCAGGTGCCCAAACCGTCTCCATTTTAGTTATAGATAAGAAACGAATGAAATTAAAGGAAGCCGGTCTTCCAAAGCTTGTAATGGAACAGACGCCCAAATATTTGCGTGGTTCCAAAGCCCCTATTGTCAAAGCTAAAATTGGTCCAAAGATTATGACATTAATGTGCGATGACAAAGTCTTTGATTTAATTCCAGTAAAGAAAGAAGTAAAAGCCGTTATGAACGGTATTTATATTATGGATGTAAAAGGATTGCGTTCTAATCTGGATGCAAAACCAGTAAAACAAGGTTTCTTTAAACGATTAAAAAATAAGGTATCAAATAAATAAATTGAACTCCCAACAGATTTATGTTTTACATCTTTCTGCTGGGAGTTTTTTAATTAATCTTTTACCGTTATAATCTACGGGCTGCATTATGGATTTAAGTACTTATTTTCCATTTCCCCGGGAAGTAATTTTTACCTGAATCTCACAATCGGATACATGAGAATAGTTAATGTCCAGTTCATATTGAATATTTACAAGAATCTGATTCTCTTCCTCTGCCACTTTAATAGAAGTAGTATTGATTCCAATCTGCAAATCACCAAAAGGAGTACTGTAGTAAGTTAAATTTTTTCTATTCACTTCAAAAATCATATGAACATTGTTAGCACCCTTTTTCTGAATACTAACCTGCTTTTCGGATATTTTAAGAGTACAGTTAGTAATGCCTTCTATTTCTTCCAGTATTTCATCATATAGTATATAATGCTTTCCGTTGCGATTATAATATTCACCGGCAGAAATAATCTCTACGGCCTCCTCTTTATCTATTTCAAATTGAAGCCCCGATATGGATACCAAAACATCTTTCTTCATGAGCAGCTCCTATCTATACACTTACATCTTTTGTTTCTACTACTTCGCAGGGCAAAATAGTATTAGCAAATTCTTTAAATTTCTCCGCACCATCACTGACAAAGAATTGATGCTCTCCTGCAGGTGCATCACTTTCCAATCCTTTGCTTTCTAATACTTTCTTTAAACATCTTGCAGTTTCATAGGCAGGATTTACTAAAGTTACTTTATCACCCACTATGGACGCAATCATATGGCGAATCAGTGGATAATGGGTACACCCAAGAACTAAAGTGTCAATATCTGAATCCTTTAATTCTGTTATATATCTTTTTGCTATTTCCTCGGTAATAGGATCATTAATCCAGCCCTCTTCCACCAGTGGAACAAAAAGAGGACAGGCTTTACCATATACCTTTACATTCGGATTTGTTTTACTTAAAAGTTGATTGTATATACCGCTGTTAATAGTACCTTCCGTACCAATAATTCCGATGTTACCATTCTTAGTTGTTTCTGCCGCTACTTTCGCACCTGGTTTTACCACACCGATAACCGGTATGGGAACCTCATCTGCCACTACATCCAAAGCCAACGCACTGGCAGTGTTACATGCAATGACGATTGCCTTTACCTTTTTTGACATCAAGAACTTAATGATTTGTCTGGAATAGGTTATTATGGTTTCTTTTGACTTACTTCCATAAGGTACTCTGGCTGTATCACCAAAATAAATAATAGTTTCATTTGGAGCCTGCCTTAAAATTTCACGGGCTACAGTAAGTCCGCCAACTCCTGAATCGAAGACCCCAATAGGAGCATTACTGGCCATTTCTGTCTCCCCCTGTTTCCTCCGCTCTGGCTAACGCTAATTGTATTAATTTCTCCACTAACTGTGGTTTACCAATACCTTTTGCTTCCCATAGCATAGGATACATACTAATTGCAGTAAATCCCGGAAGAGTATTTATTTCGTTAAATACAACTTCCCCTGTTTCTTCTTCCACAAAGAAATCCACTCTGGATAAACCATATCCGTCAACTGCTTTAAAAATACGGACAGCATCCTCACGAATAACCTCTGTTGCATTACCGGGCAGATCCGGTCCTATAATGGTTTTTGACTCATTGTTATTATATTTTGCATCATAATCGTAGAAATCAGCTGCAGCAACGATTTCTCCAACACCGGAGGCTTTTGGTTCATTCCCTCCCAACACAGCACATTCCACTTCGCGCCCTACAATGCCTTCTTCTACTAATATCTTTCTATCATGTTCTAGTGCTAAATATAAGCCTTTTATCAGTTCCTCTTTATTTTTTGCCTTAGAAATTCCACGGGAAGAACCTGCATTGGAAGGTTTCACAAATACAGGGTATTTTAAAGTGTTCTCTATTCTTTCTATAACTTGTTCCATCTTTGTTAAATCTTTTTTGTACACCGGAACATATTTTGCCTGTCTTATTCCCAGGGTATCCACAATCGTCTTGGTATACAATTTATCCATGGAAACTGCAGAAGCTAATACACCGCATCCTACATAAGGAATCTTTGCTAATTCAAAAAGGCCTTGTACAGTTCCATCTTCACCATATAATCCGTGAAGAGCAGGGAATACCACATCCACCTTTTCTGAAGTAATTTTGTTTCCCTCTATTAATAATACGGATTTTTGAGTTGCATCCGGAGATATAATCGCATTTACTTTACTTTTTACCCATTCGCCGGACTTAATATCTTCTACGGAAGATACTTTTACCCATTTTCCTTCCTTCGTAATACCAATTACAATTACATTATATAAATCATGATTCATATTTGAAATAATAGTCGTGGCTGAGACACAAGAAACTTCATGTTCTGAAGATTGGCCCCCAAATAATACTGCAACCGTTTTCTTATTCATAAAATAACATCCTTTCTTCATGGATAAATCTTACATTTATCTATAATCAAATCATTCGATACCATTTTTGTTTCCCATTTATATAAAGCTTACTTCACAATATATAAACTATTATACGATTTTATTCTATATTCATTGTACTATTTATTCGCAAAACAATCAATATGTTTTGTCAAGTAGGATTTTGACAGGCAAAAAAAGCTTCCATTCTCCTGTTTATCAACCCGTTTTCTGGCAATACTCTAGTCAATAGAATATATGCCAATATAGAAGAGGAAATTGTCTTGCATGGTGTTCCCAATCCATGCAGTTCCTAATTTTAAATGTAAAAAAATCTTTATCTACTATTTAAGATGCCGCTAAACAGCATCATGTTTGGAAAGTTGAAAGAAAATAAAGATATGGAAAGGATGCCGCAAAGCAATTCTTTCAACTTAATATTGTGGCAGTATCACATCTGCAAACAAATGTGATAGGCAATAGGTATATATATGAAAAGCAAATATTACTCACCTACTACAGATCGAATATTCCAAAGAATAGTGCCATGTTGCTTAATACTAATCATAACGATATTTTATATTATTTATCATCTTCAAAATGAAGGTATGATATGGACAGAACATACTTCCTTTAATCGGGAAACCATCTCCACCGGCATACATAACGATGTCCGCCAAAGCACAGAAGCAGAAAGAGAATTACGAATTCAGCAGGGTATTGCAAAGGAAATACTTCGGTTCCATGTAATTGCCAACAGTGATTCCGAAGAAGACCAGGTATTAAAATTAAAAGTAAAGGATGCCGTTACAAAAGCCCTTCAGCCTAAATTAAATAAGGCCAATGATGTTAATGAAGCCAGAAATATATTAGATGGAGAATTAAATAATTTAGTAGAGCTCTCTGACAAAATCATTCAAGAAAACGGCTTTACTTACACCGCTTCTGCCTCTATTGAAAAAGGGTACTTTCCACTAAAAGTATACGGTGATTTAACCCTTCCTCCCGGAGAATATGAAGCAGTTCGAATAGAGCTAGGTTCTGCTTCCGGCAGAAACTGGTGGTGTATTATGTTTCCTCCTTTGTGTTTTGTGGATGCCACTTACAATGTCATTCCCGAAGATTCCAAAGAAGAATTAAAATATGTTTTAACAGAAGAAGAATATGATTCTATATTTTCTAAGAAAAATGACAAGGAAAAAGTTAAAGTAAAGGTAAGTTTTAAATTATTATCCTGGTTAGATAAATGGATGGATAATAAATAAAGGATAAACCTTATCTTAAAACCATAAATTGTAACTCTTGCAAAATAAGCGGGCAATGTATATAATTAACTTATAAATTTATTGAAATATATATTACACAAAATAAATCATATTTTAACAATGGAGGCTGTGGTAAAATCAACAGCCCCTTTTTTAAAGAAGAAAACAGGAGCTGCCTATGGATACTGTAAGATTAAAAGCTTATGCAAAAATAAACCTTGGTTTGGATGTTATCAGAAGAAGAGAAGATGGATACCATGAAGTCCGCATGATTATGCAAACCATTGGTCTTTACGACAAAATCTCCATAAACCCTACCAATAATCCATCCATTAAAGTGAAAACAAACCTTCATTATCTGCCTACGGATAGAAACAATTTAGTATATAAGGCTGCTGCATTGATGAAAGAAACCTATCATATCAAGGACGGTGTTTACATCCATTTGGAAAAACGAATTCCAGTAGCTGCGGGAATGGCTGGGGGCAGTTCCGATGCTGCTACCACTTTATATGGCATGAACCGATTATTTCATCTAAAATTAAGCAACGAAGAATTATTAAAACTGGCTATTCAACTGGGAGCAGATGTACCTTATTGCATAATGAGAGGTACCGCATTATCGGAAGGAATCGGAGAAATACTAACACCTCTTCCCCCCTTCCCCTCCTGCCACGTACTTATTGCGAAACCTAATATTAACGTATCTACAAAATTCGTATACGAGAATCTGCATTTAGACTCTGTTACCCACCATCCGGATATTGATGGTATTATGAAACACATAAAAGAACAGGATCTTTACGGTGCTTCAAAATATTTTGGCAATGTATTAGAAACAGTTACGGAAAAAGAATATCCTATTATTAAAGACATAAAAACCAAAATGCTGGATAATGGAGCAATTGTGTCCCTAATGAGTGGCAGCGGACCAACCGTATTCGGTTTATTTGATGATATCAAAACAGCAGAAAAAGCTTTTTACGATTTTAAAGTAAGCCCATTGGGCAAGCAAGTTTATTTAACGAACCTATTTCACCCGGATACTAATAAATTTGTATGATCTTTCCGATATAAGGAATACAAAGTATTATACAAAGGAGGTTACGTTAATGAACGTGAATGGTGTTTTCAGATCCACTACAGTTGAAAAAAAGTCAAGTACCCCAAAATCAAGAGAATTACCAACAGCTAAAGAAGAAGATCAAACTTCTGCTGCTATTTATGAAAAAGGGGACAGTAATACACAAAAAGCATCTTATACCCAGGACACTGCTTCTATTGATAGGTTAAAATCAGATCTGGAAAAAAGAGAAAAGCAATTAACTGATCTGGTTAAAAAAATGCTTCTTAAGCAAGGTCAAACCTTAGAAAGCACTGATATATACCAACTATTAAGAGAAGGAAAAGTCGATGTTGATCCTGAAACCGCAAAACAGGCACAAAATGACATCAGCGAAAATGGCTATTGGGGAGTTGAACAAACCTCCGATCGGTTAGTTTCTTTCGCCAAAGCACTAACTGGCGGAAACCCTGAAAAAGCCGATGAAATGATCGCAGCAGTCCAAAAAGGCTTTGAAGCTGCAAAGAAAGCCTGGGGCGGAGAACTTCCTGAAATCTGCAAAAAAACCATCGACTCTGCCATGGAAAAGCTTAATGCCTGGAAAAATTCTTCTAAGGAAGATTAAAAATTTAGGATGATACCCTTTCCCTAATGTAGGTAGTCCAACCGGCAAAGGTATGGGATGTATGGCTCTTGTTCCATAGCAAGAACCATGCATCCCATACTTTCGTTGGTGAAGATAATTTTATGAAAGCAAAGCTGTTTATCCATTGGCTTGCTTTTGAAAAATCGATGTTATATTAGAAACATTGTCATTCACATTGAACAGAAATAGTTATAAACTTATATCTTATAATTGTAAATTTTAGATACAAATAATAATCCAGGCACTCTATGTATATTCTACAATTAATCAACTTTATTTTTTGATGGTTTCTTATTAAGTTTCAGAACAAAGTTTTTCTCCTGTGCTATTGTTTGAAAAGATTTCACGGCAATAGCTGCTTTTTCTTTAAGAGTTAAATCTGTTGAAGCAGTTTCGATCTTTATTCTATCAACAATTTCTCTTAGATCTTGAATATCCAAAAGGTTCACAGTTATACAAAAAAAGCTTTTACGCCGCCCATCGTTGTAGTTTTTAAGTAAATATTTAAGTATATCACTCTTTTCTTCCAACTCTAGATGATACTTTTTCAAGCCGATTAACTGTGCTTTTTTCATATCTTTGAGTTGATTTCGATGTGTAATAAAGGAATCGAACTTGTCTATACCGTTGTACTTCTCACAAGGGTATTCCCTACATTGAAAACAGTATTCTATCTCTTGATATTGTAAGCTGCACCTTGCAATAGGGCATCCTTGGTTGCCTTGTCCGCCACCACAGCCGGGACAATAGTTATCCAATTTCATTACGCATAACGAACAATTAAGTCCACATAAAGAAAAAAGCAAATCATTTCTATTAAAACCTTTCACTAACACCCCTCCTTGCAGGTTACCTAAATACGCTTTGTACTAATTTTCATTTTATAAGAAAATTATACCATACTTTTAATATACCTAATAATACTTTGTGTGGAAGTATGGTCGCGTTTAGCTTAAGCAAACAGCTGGCATATTTATCAATATACTTCAATACACAGCTTTGCCCTTAATAACTTAAATGAACTTTGATAATAGGGGATATAGGTTTTTTGTGACTTAGGGAAATTCGCTATGGTTCCTATCATATTAGGACCAGCGTATTCACCTATGTAACAAAAAACCTATATCCCCTATCATCGAAGTTCTACACTAATTTTTAGCGGGCAAGACATACATTCCCTAGATCAGTTTGTCGACTTTTTTCATTATGAGAAGTTTGTCGCCCAGTTTAATTTGGTCGCTTTCTAATCCGTTTAATTCCCTAATTTTGTCGATGGTCGTATAATACTTCTTCGCAACGTCCCATAAAGTGTCATTGCCTTTTACAATATAACCCACAACACTTGGCATGGATTGGAACATTTCATAATCCAGACCGGAAACCTCGATGTCGGTGATGATAGGTTCCTGTAATACATCAAAAACGATGGTATTCAGGCCAATACCGGATTTTACTTCTATTTCTTCACTATCCAGCATCATAACGCTTAGCTGCTCTAAGCCTGATTTAACCTGATAAATGCTGGTTGGTTTTATATCTTTTACATCAATTACCTGTGTAAATGGGATCAAACCTTTTAACACATTGAGAGGCCTGTTATCATCGGCACATATGTAGAGAATCTGAACTTCCAACACACCGTTTACTTCTAATCCGTTTTCCACTAAATTAATTTCATCCATTTTCACTTCTCCGGAAGCATGACAGATTTGAAGTATTCCAGGCTGATTGTTCATTACTTTGATTCGGTCATTTACTCTGACTTTGCTGTTATTTTTGACTAATAAGTTTTCATAATGGGCTTCTTTTCTGACTGGAGTAAGTTCTTTGGACGGAGAGTAAACATCATGCAGCATTTCCAGTTCTTCTTCTTCGTATATTTTTATATCCATTTCAAGAACCACTTCTATGTCTATGATTCTTTCTTCTCCATCTGCATCGGGCATAATTTCCAGATTCTTATTGGCAATAGAGAAGCCGATATTATCAATCATATCTTCCGTACAGCCGTTGCAATCAATGGATGTACTAAAAGGAAGCTCTGTCTCTAAATATTCAACCGGATTGTCCTCGTCTTCGCTGGCATAGATAATAAATACTACTATCTCACCTTTAACCATGAATTTATTATCCTGAAGTCTTACTTCCGGATTTCTTAATTCAACTTCACTATATAAAATTTGTGATATATTTCCTTTATTGGACGGAAGGTGGATTTGATCTTTTATCCGGTAAGTGTCTTTTTTATCCACCGCTACATCTGTTACGGTTATATTTTTTGTTAAATACTGAACTTCGTCGTCGCCTTCAATGGATATGGCAGTTGCTTCGTCATATAATTCTTCAACTATAACTGTAAGCCGAAGTATGGATCTTACGCTGATTTTTCTGGAATTTATTAGTCCTGTTGAGAGATCTTCCAATTCCCAGGTAACCATTGCTTCATCCCCAACACAGGCATCATCCAATTGTATTACTTCATCAAAAGGTACTTCTCCTGAAATATTATGTATCGGCCTTCCATTTTCTTCGGATAAATATAACATATTAAAGCAAAGGGAGCCCTTCACCATTAATTTCCCATTTAACATTTTTACATCCGTAATCTTAATATCCCCTTGTTCTTTAATAATTTTATAAATATCAGGTTTTACATCCGGAACATTAAAGTCGTCATCCAAAGTTAGCTGAAGGCTGCTTCGACATTTTATTTTATTCATGTGAATATTCTTCTTAATCAGCTCCACAAAAAATCCCTCCTTGTCTTATACCATATCATATTCACAAGGAGTAATATTTATGTATAAGAATTCTATGGCAGGAGAATAAAAAAAATGCCTGAGGCTGTTGCACAATAAGAATTTATTGTTTGCAACAGCCCCAGGCGTTCTATACATTTATGAACAAAGCATCATCTGTACATCTTTTGTTAGTACATCGGTATAGCTAAATGTCATAGTTTTTACCGAATCGCTACTTCCATCATCAATTTTAATTAAAAATATACTTGGATATGTTTCAGAAATAATACCTTCTGTAATGTCAATTTTATGTCGGCCCTTGTTTGCTTTTATCTTAACTCTTCTTCCAATGTTGTTAACTACTTCTCTACGAACTCTGCTAACATCTGCTTGCTTTATCATATAATAGCCTCCTTGCTAGTGGTAACTCTGTATCACCAGGTTATATTCTATCTATTATAACCATTTGAACAAGTGTCGAAAATGCAACTATTGCCACTATACCATAAATTTAATGTTTTGTCAATGAATTTTCAGACAATTCAAGGCTTTGAGCCAACTTGCGTACATAAATTTAGATAAGATTTTATAATTTTCTTTCCCTTTTTAGTGAAATATCCAAACATTCTTTCCCTTTTGATCGAAAAACGGCATAAAAAATACACAAACATTTTCACATTTTCTTTTCAAAAATATACAAGATATACATATTTATATTCTGTCAACACTAAATTTTTAAATAATTATGAGAAATAATTGGAAAGATATAAGAATATTTTTATTGCCCTTCGGAAATACTAGACAGTTAAGCTGGTATTTCTGAAGGACATAATGAAAAAATAGAATATTTATAAGTAGAAATTAATTAAATACAACCGGTTTATCTAAAAATTCAGTTTTTACCACAACATATGGATAGGTTGTTGCGTTGGCTACAAATTCATCCTGAGACGGGCCAATCAAATTAGTATCTATATATATGGCATTGGAGGTTAAGAATAGTTCATCTACCGATATACTGTATCCGCCGGTGGACTGTTCACCATATCCCACCACTATGTATAAAAAGTCTGTGTTTTTATAATGCATTTTAAAGGGCTGTGCCTTCTTTTCATTAATGATTTCCATTAGGGGTTCAGGAATATCTGCATCCTCTACAACTGTAAACTCCAGGTCCCGAACCTTTTTTACATCTGTATTTTCCCCTTTACATGAAGTAAATATCAAACCTGCTCCTATCACTCCTAGTAGTAATATTATCATTTTAAACCTTTTCATCATTTCCTCCAAAGGAATTCCTCATTTCATTTTATGACGGATGGCATAAAATCATGCGGAGTTCCTTGGGGTATTCTTGAAAAATATATTATCCTCTTAACTGCCATCTGTTTTTCTTAAACTAATCTTAATGAGAGCTGTCTGTCTTCTTATATTAATCTTCAATGTGAGTTGTCTGCTTTTCTTACATTAACCTTCAATGAGAGCCATCTGTTTTTCTTACATTAATCTTCAATGTAAGACATCTGTTTTTCTTATACTAATCTTCAATGTAAGACACCTGTTTTTCTTACGCTAACCTTCAATGTGAGACATCTGTTTTTCTTACATTAACCTTCAATATGAGCTGTCTGTTTATGTTAAATTTCGAAGGAGATTAATAACTATCTACTGTGATTTTAACATTTCCGGGAAATTAAAATAGGTATCTTCACCATCATTAGTAGCTTCAATGGTATAGGTTTTGGTCTCATATCCATTTTTTATTAAAGTAATATAGTGATTACCAGTTATCTTTGGAAAGCTCACCGGCGCAATACCTTTAAGTTCTCCATCCAGGTAAACAGAAGCACCTTCCGGTTCTAATATATAGATGAGCTGGCCTGAAATCTGTTTTCCTCCTTGGGAACTTGATTTATCTGGAATCTCTTCATTATTATTTTCTTCTCCGTTAGCATTATCTGTCTGGTCTGAATTATAACTGCCCGAGTCATCCAAATCATCAAGTGGAACCTCCAATTCAATGGCTATGGTCTTACTCGCTTCATCTACTATAATAGTATTTTCATAAGTCTCGTACCCTTTAAGAATAACTTTCGCCATATATTTTCCGTACTCAAGCTTAATTGGTTCATCATAGGACTGAATTACATCATCTAGGTATAATTCTGCGCCCTCCGGCAGGATCTCAAAGGAAACCAGTCCGGATTTTACTGCAGGTTTTCTATATTCACTCATATTTAGCAGGACATTCTCATCTCTTTTTACGCGAGCGGTTTTAGTACCTGCTAAACTGCCGTTTTCCAAAGTAACCTCATATTCTCCTTCTCTGACAGTAACCACCATGTTCTCAGTAATCGGTAAAATAGAATCGTTACCAACAAATACAATTCCACCCACAAAATCTTCATACTCTTCAAAGGTTATGGTTCCATGACCTTTTGTGATTTGAATGGAGAAAATCTCTCTGTCTAAGCCTTTTATGGTTAACAGATCTTTTTCATGTAAATCTTCCGGTTTCAGGAAAGTATCATTACTGAGTATACTAATATTCCTGCCATATTTATATTTATTATCTCCAATGGTAAATATTTTATTAATGGTATCTATTCCCCAATTATTTGCATTCTTATATTCCCAGGCCTGGTTAGATATCTGAAGCTTAACCAGCTCGGAGTTATCCGAATTATAATAAACCTCCACCAGCTCCCCTAATTTTAGCTGTTCTAATACCATTGCTTGTTCATATTTATCATATATAATTGTTCCGCTGGTGTAATTGGTAACAATATCTTCTTTCTTTTTTACATCAAAAAAAGTGATGCTATTGTTTTCCCTGTTAATTTCTTTTAATACACCTATAATTTGTTTATCAAATTCCAGGCTGCCGGTTTGTTCTTCCACATTAGTATCTTTACTGGTTGAAAATAAAGTTTTAGCATTTCCCTTCCCTTGCCCTTTAGAAATCGCCATAATGGTTGCTACCACAATAATAAAGCATGCAATTCCTAAAATAATCGGAAATCCCTTATCTATGTTCCCTTTCGTTTTCTCATTAAAATAATTGTTATCCATATACCCCTGGTTTACCTCTCTTTATCTTATGTTTAGCCATTACCCTTGTATTATTTTACACTTTTTTATTATTATAGACTATCCTAATTATTAATTCAATCATAATAATGAATTTAAAGTTAAATTTCCCCAATCATATGTCTCCATCTATGCAGAACACAAAAGAAAAAACGCTGCTACATCCGCAGATGTAACAGCTATTTTCCAATAATTTATCCATGTATTATAATTTTTGATTAGCAAAATGTCCGCTCAAGACAACCTAAAAATTGATTTTTTCTATCCTTTTGTTCTACGATTCCAATTAATTTTTGAATATTTCTTTGAGGTACCCAGGACTTTTTGCTATTATAATAGAAATTCGTTATCTTCCAGAACTTTTCCGGATATAACAACAGAATATATAACAATCTATGTTCGTCCCTGCTTAAAGGAAGTATATTATTATAAGCTTCCAGTATCATACTTCCAAAATCCAGATCCCAATCATTTTTCTCCATTACTTTTCGCATAAACTGGTATAAGTCTGTAATTTGAATTCCAACATTGGCTTTATCAAAATTGGTGGTGGCCATATTGGTATTAACAGTTGGACTTCGAAGTCCGGCTGCTGACAGGCCTTCTTTTGGTTCCCTATATGGCATGCCATTGATATCATTGGCCTTATCCCAGATAAATGGATTGTTCTGTTCATAAGGCATTCGATTCACTTTAAGCATGATAACATTATGGTATGTATAACTTCCATGGCATATATGTCTATTGAACGTGGCTTCCTGTAACATCTCCTTATAGTTGGAACTTTCCAATAGTTCAGTTGCTTCCAGGGCCTGCTCATAAAAATCATCATAGCAATTCATATAACACATTTCGAACTCGTTTTTTTTTCTTTTCTCTCGAATATAACTTCTCACCCTCTTTAGTTCTCTGTTCCTTTTTTCCAGCAGCTCAATAAGGTTTCCGCTGGAATTGTATAAGACCTGCTCCTCACTTAAATGAACCCCACGTAACAAGGAATGAATTACCCCAAGGTTAGTTGCGGCATCTGCTACATCAGCTTCATCTCTTAAGTTGCATTCTTCACCCGGAAACCAGTTTTTTAATACGTAACGATTATTCATAGAATCCTCCGTGATAATCTCACCGGCGGCATTTCGTACATATAAATCAACATAGGGATAGTCTTGCTCTCTTAATTGCTCAAGCAAAATATTTTCAAATTCTACGCGGTTTTTAGAACTCTCAAAGCTCTTCAATAGCTTGAGTCCCTTATCCGTCTCTAGGATTAATGCCCCCCTGATTCTATACGTACTATAGATTTTTATATTATATTGCCTAAATACCTCTTGGTTTTTATCCTCCATAGGAAAGCCTCCTGACCCAAACTATTGCACCGCCCCAAAGGGGTGTCTCTCTCTAATCCTATGATAAAAGATTATATTTCATGACAGGAAATGCTTTGATTTTAATAAAAAATCAAAGTAAATCTAACTTATTATGAATTATCTAAAGGTTTACTGTCTGAATCAAAAGGTACAGGCATCTCTGCCAATGAAGGCGCCCATAGCCTTCTTATTGACATTGACGGAGACAAGTGTTCTACTTTCCATCTCGATCAAATGCTTAAATTTCTCTGCTGCACATATAAAATGCTTTTCATCTATTTCATTCTTAAAAAATCTTCACAAAAACTTTGATGTACAGTTTTGCGAAGATTTTCTATTTGTATTTCTAACGAAGATTCGTTATTAATTCTTTATATATTTTCTTGCAAGATCAATTAAAATCTCTCTCTCATTGTACTCCGGCTTTTCTAAAACACATTCCAACAGCTTATTTAAAAGATCTCCAATCTTCTTCCCTGGTTGAAGCCCCAGACCAATCAAATCCTGCCCATTAATTGCAAGCATTTTTAGATTAATGCATTCCTTTTTCACTTGAACTTCATAAAACAATGTCTCAGCTTTTGTTATATTGGTAAGCTTATCTTCCCATGTATCCGGGTTTTGAGCTAAAACATCCGCTCTCTTTACTTCAAAAAGCAATTCCATAATATCTTCCCCGATTTTATTTATTGCCTTTCTCATTGCTGCTGGGGTAAGTGAAAAGTCATAATCATGCCATTGAACCAGTCGGACAACTTTGTCCATGGTTTCATTATCAAATTTAAGTCTTTTTAAAATATCTTTTGCAGTTTTAGCTCCCTTTTCCTGATGCCCGTAGAAATGATCTTCGCCGTCTTTTCCCCGAAACTTACAGCTTGGCTTTTCTACGTCATGAAGAAGCAGGGTCCATTTTAGAACCAGTTTGTCTTTACTGTGAAATTCCTGAATCTGTTTTATGATTTTTAATTCCTTCCAGTGGTTCATCGTTGATATTTTATCTTTTGTATACCCAACTGCTTCAATTCCTTTCACCGTATGAACACCCACCGAGTAAATATGATGATGATTAAACTGCTCCGTAGCCATCATAATATCAAATTCCGGCAGAATTACTTTCGTTATGCCAGTGTCATAGGCAATAAATATTTTATCCGGATGATCGGATACTAGTAATTTGTTCAACTCCACCCGTATTCTTTCTGCGCTTATATTTTTCAGATGTTCTTTTTTTTCTTTAATAGCTTCTAAGGTTCCTTCTTCTATCTCAAAGCCCAATTGAGCAGAGAATCGGATAGCCCGCAAGATTCTTAGTGCGTCTTCATCAAATCGGTCTCTTGCGCTTCCTACACATCGAATAATTCCTTCTTTTATATCTTTTAATCCACCGAATATATCTACCATGCCGCCCTCTGTATTATAGGCCATAGCATTAATGGTAAAATCCCTTCTCTTTAAATCCTCCGTCAGGTTCGCCGTAAACTCTACTTCTTTTGGATGCCTGTTGTCTTCATATTCCCCATCAATTCGATAGGTCGTTACTTCGTATCCTTCCTTTTCCAGCATAACCGTAACCGTGCCATGCAGAATACCGGTGTCAATTGTTCTGTAAAATATCTTCTTTACTTCTTCTGGTTTTGCAGAGGTAGTAATATCCCAATCCTCGGGTTCTTTACCCAATATGGAATCCCGAACGCAGCCACCAACAGCATAAGCTTCGTAACCATGATTCATTAATTGATTTATAATATAATCCACCTTCTGTGGCAACTGTATCTTCATGAAAAACCTCCATTACTGCTTAGGAATCCTTCCTTTCATTATTTATATTATAGCCTAAGATGAAATCTATAACAATATTTTTTATATTTCCGTAAATGTTTATATTATTGTAAATATTTATAATACTGTATGTCAATTTATATTAGCTTTATATTGGTTAATTTATTTCTTCCAATAAAGTAACTGAAAATAACCAGATTCCATTATAAAAAGGGAGACCTTCATGAATACATTATGTGAAAGATAATAAGATACTCTTATTTCTATAACACATATTCATGCAGGTTTCCCTCTATATTATGCATTCTCAAATATGCAAAGCACGGGAAGCTTAAAATTAATAAGCCTTACCCCAGTAAACCATTGCTTTTGCTTTTTTACCGCAGCATACACAAGTATCTGCAATTTCTTCCTGTTCAAATGGCATGCAGCGGGAAGTTGCTCCAGTATCTTCTTTAATTTTATCTTCGCAGGCTCTGTCTCCACACCACATAGCTTTTACAAAACCAGGTTTGTTCTCAATGGCAGATTTAAATTCTTCATAATCAGCCGCAGAAGATGTATGGACATCACGATGTGCTCTTGCTCTCTCAAGCATATCTTTCTGCATAGTTTCAAGAACTTCACAAACTGTTGCCTCGATGGTATCTAAGGAAGCTACAATCTTCTCTCTTGTATCACGGCGAACAATTACTGCCTGATTCGCTTCTATATCCTTTGGACCAATTTCTATACGAAGAGGAATTCCTCTGATTTCCTGTTCACTGAACTTCCAACCCGGGCTCTTATCAGAATCGTCTACCTTCACTCTGAAGTTTCCCAGCTTTTCTTTCAGCTCAGCGGTCTTCTCCAGAACCCCTTCTTTATGCTGTGCAATTGGAACTATCATAACCTGAGTAGGTGCAATTCTTGGGGGCAATACCAAGCCGCTGTCATCACCATGAACCATGATAACAGCTCCAATGATACGGGTTGACATACCCCAGGAGGTTTGATGCACATATTGAAGTTTATTTTCCTTATCGGTATATTGAATATCAAAAGCTTGTGCAAATCCATCACCAAAGTTATGGCTGGTTCCTGATTGCAAAGCCTTGCCGTCATGCATTAAAGCTTCAATAGTATAGGTAGAATGAGCACCTGCAAATTTTTCTTTATCAGTCTTTTTACCCTTAATCATAGGAATTGCTAAGACTTGTTCGCAAAAATCCGCATACACATTCAACATTTGAATGGTTCTGTCTTCTGCATCTTCTGCGGTAGCATGTGCAGTATGTCCCTCTTGCCATAAGAATTCCATGGAACGAAGGAAAGGTCTTGTTGTTTTCTCCCAACGAACTACGGAACACCACTGATTATACAGCTTTGGCAGATCACGGTAAGATTGTATTATATTCGAATAAAAGTCACAAAATAAAGTTTCTGAAGTAGGTCTTACACATAAACGTTCCTGTAAAGGTTCTAAACCTCCATGTGTTACCCATGCTACTTCCGGTGCAAAACCTTCCACATGATCTTTTTCTTTTTGCAATAAACTTTCCGGTATAAACATTGGCATATATACATTCTCTACACCGGTTTCTTTAAATCTTCTGTCCAATTCTTTCTGAATATTCTCCCAGATTGCATAACCATTAGGACGGATAATCATACATCCTCTTACACTGGAATATTCAACCAATTCTGCCTTTTTAACCACATCGGTATACCACTGGGCAAAATCTTCTTCCATAGAAGTAATTGCTTCTACTAATTTTTTTTCCTTAGCCATAACGCTCTCTCCTTTCTTAGTTCCAGTCCTGCCATAAAAATATTCATTAGTTTCATACTTTTTCTGACATTTCTGGTTTTGCATAATGCATGTATGAAAGGCAACAAAAAAAGCCTTTCATCCACAAGGGACCGAAAGACCTCGGCGGTACCACCCTAATTAACTGCAGGTGTTTCACTGACAGTTCTCTTTTCAATCCGTTAACGCCGGTTTTACGCTGTATTTTCATACAGTGCTCCAAGGTAGGTTCCATAGTGCTGTCAAAAGAATTTCCCACCAACGATTCTCTCTCTGGATTGACAACTACTATATACTATTCCTTTTCATCGCTCTCAGCTGAATGCCGAATTCTTTTGAAAAAATAATTAAGAGTAATTAGTTATAATCACCTTATAATTTATTTATTCCGCCAGAATTCATATTCAGGATTATAATGAAGATTTTATGCTACTCAAACTTTTTTGTCAAGCAAAATTTGTTAGTGGCTATCTGGTGTTAAATAAAAAAGTACATTTCTCATTTAAAATAATAAAGATACTCTATAAATTTATGTTTTAATTATACTCCCACTCATATACGACATATTAGTTTGTTTCCCCCCGGTAAGCTAGCCTTATCTCAGTTTCTTTTACTATTGTAATTATTATTACAAGTCCCAAAGGCCCCAAGATAAATCCAAATAAACCGAATAATTTAAATCCAACGTACATGGACATTAAGGTAAATACCGGTTTTATCCCAATTCGGTTCCCTAATAGTTTGGGTTCCAAAAATTGACGTATAAACATAATAATAAAATAAATTGTCATTAAAATAGCCGCTGAAAATACATCCTGGTTGAATAAAGAAATGATACTCCAAGGTATTAATATTGCACCGCTTCCCAGCATCGGAAAGGCGTCAAATAATCCAATTCCCAGTCCGATTATCATAGCATATTTATTCTTTATAATCAAAAGACCTACCGTACATATAACAGATACAATAGCCATTAAAATAACCTGAGTCCTTAAATAGGCCACTCCTGTTTCTGATAATTTACCGGTGATAAGATGTATGTCCTGATAAAGTACACTGCTTCTGAAACTTTTTTTATAAGCAGCATCATCTTTTATTAATAATAATGAAGAAACCAGGGTAATTAAAATTATACCTATCATCCCTATCATACCTATTACAATATTTAAACTTTTTGTTGTTATAGAAGGCATTATATCATTTCTAACTATAATAATCATAGTTTCAAAGTGATCATCAAACATTCCTCTTATGGTTCCTAATTTTGTTCCAAAAAAATTATCACATGAATTGCATAAGGAATCAATTTTTCCAGATAATATAGATAAATAGATAGGCATGTTTTGCAATAATATCATTAATTGTTTTATAAATATATTACCCAGATAGCAAAAAATCCATATTACCAGACTTCCAAGCACTCCCAAAGATAGGATTGCACTTATTACCCTGGGAAATTTTAATTTTTTATTTAAAAAATTTACCGAGGGCATTAAAATCCATGCAATAAAATATGCGATTACAAAAGGAGCAAAGAGAGGTAATATATACTGAAACCCAAAGTACACACCAATAATTGTAAGAACCATAGCAACAATTAGTTTGGTTTTATTTTTTAAGTGTATCATAGAAACCTCCCTTCTTATACAAAGATGCGCTAAAGAAATTATCTACATTTATAACAAAGATTTATATTGTACTGCAAAAAGAAAATACAGAGAGATATAAATATCTCTCTGTACATATTGTTTGTAGAATATAAAATTGTATGTTAGGTGATTGTTTCATAGATTTCATAAGAATGGTGAGACAGCTTCTCCCATTCATATTTTACAAAAAATCAAATTAAATCCATTTATTTTAAAATAACAGGCACAAAAGGCTCCTCTGCAATAACGGCAGCGATAACATCTTCTTTACCTTCTATAATATTTAATTCATTTTTTATTTTTTTAACAAGTATTTCTTTCTTTCTTTTTTCCGGATTTTCTTTTCTTAATTTCACTAAATCGGCGGCTTGTTCTTTCTCTTCTTTGGTAATCTCTCCAGGATATAAGCTTAGAGGGCTTAATAAAATTGTATTGACTCCCTGATTTCCCAGTTCAAAAACACCTTTTTCCTTCATAATAGCTTCAAATTTCTTAGTTTCTTCCAATATAACAGAAACTATATTCTCCGGTGTGGTACAAGTACTGTCAATAACTAAATTATAATTGGAAAAATTAAAATAATCTAAACCATAAAGCTCCTTATATCGTTTATCTTCCGTTTCTGCTCTGGCTGCCAACAATTTTTTTGCTTCTTCCAATGAGGTATATTTCTCTACCTCGCCTCTGCTATCATTCATAACTCTTTCTGCTGCAACATCCAGACTTACCGATAAAAACACTTTAAAAGATTGTTCTACAAAATGCCATGCTAAACGAGAGTCAAATATAATATTCTTATGTCTGTTTTCTCTTGATATTCTAGCCGTTGCATCATCTATCATATTATCATATTTAGGATCGCTGCACATTAATTGGTTCATTTCAAGAGTTGTCAGGTTGAATTCCCTTGCAAGTTCCCTTTGTACGGTCCCCGTTGAATATATTTCAAACCCATGCTGATCTCTTAAAATTTTACAAATCGTTGATTTACCGCTTCCTAAATTACCTGTAATCGTTATATGCATATTAACACCTGTTCCTATCTCTCTATTTCATTTATTAATAGTTTTATGAAAAAAGAAATCCGCGTATTTTACGAAAAATAAGTGGCTTTCTTTTAAAATTAAATTTTCACAAACCATCCTTTAATGCTATATATTATATCATGAATGTAAAGCATGTCCATGATATAGGGCACTCCACTCAGAATTTGAAAGCAAGCTTGCAAATTATTCATTCCGCTTTTATTATATCCTGAACATAATACATGTTCAGGATCTTGGCGCTCCATTCAAAATTTGAAAGCAAGCTTGCAAATTACTCATTCCGCTTTTATTATATCATTGCCTGTTCTTTACGTAAAGTATCTACTTTCCGTTTTTAGAATATACTGTCTTGACACTAATACCCTTTAGCATACCTAACTTCCCGGATAAGGAACTTATTACATTGTTCTCTGCATCTATTACAATACTGATAATACTTACATTCTTTTCTCTATATGGTATACCCATTCTTCCGACTATGTACTTGCCATACTCGTGAAGAATTTTATTTAGTTCTTCCACTACTTCCATATTGTCTACAATAATTCCAATTAAAGCTATTCTGGTTTCCATTTCCGCACCTCTTTATACTTAACAATTCCCATTTTCTTAATTCCTTAAATAATCAGCATAGGTATAATAAATTACACTTTAAACCGATAGCCAACTCCCCAAATAGTTTCAATATATTGAGGCTTTGAAGTATTAAATTCAATTTTTTCACGAATTTTTTTAATATGCACAGTAACTGTTGCAATATCACCAAGGGATTCCATATCCCAAATCTCCTGAAACAATTCTTCTTTCGTGTATACATGATTAGGGTTCTCAGCCAAGAAAGTAAGGAGATCGAATTCTTTTGTTGTAAAGTTTTTTTCAACTCCATTAACATAAACTCTTCGTGCAGTTTTGTCAATTTTAATTCCCCGGATCTCTATCACTTCATTTTCTTTTACACCGGAACCAATTAATCGTTCATAACGGGCAAGATGAGCTTTTACTCTTGCCACCAATTCACTTGGGCTAAAAGGTTTGGTCATATAATCATCTGCACCTAAACCAAGACCACGGATTTTATCAATATCATCTTTTTTGGCGGAAACCATAATGATTGGAATATTTTTTAATGTTCTGATTTTTTTACAGATTTCAAAACCGTCAACGTTAGGAAGCATTAAATCCAGAATAATCAATTCAAATTCTTCATTTAGAGCCCTTTCTTCTCCTTTATCACCGGTACTCTCTATCTCTACTTCAAATCCGCTTAATTCCAGATAGTCCTTTTCCAATTCTGCTATGGACATTTCATCTTCAATAATTAATATTTTACTCATCTTTATCATTCTCCTCCTCGTACTTTTTTAAGGTGAAATATATAGTTGTTCCTTTACCTTCTTCACTTTCCACGCTTACATTACCCATATGATCCTGAATAATTGTCTTTACTATGGCAAGACCTAAGCCAGTGCCACCTTTAGAGGAATTCCTGGATGCATCACCCCGGTAAAACCGGTTAAATACATGGGGCAGGTCTTTTTCCGGTATTCCTTGTCCATTATCTTCTACGGCAACTTCAACGAATTCTCCTATATCCTTAATTCGAATCTGTATAAGTCCTTTTCTATTTATAATGTATTTTACAGAGTTACCTATAATATTACTGATAACACGCTTTAATTGTTCTGCATCCGCATGTATCATTAAATCTTTATCTGTTTCATTATTATAAGTAATTTCTATATTTTTTACTTCTAAATCTAAACTTATTTCTTCAATACAGTCAGTAAAGTAATCATGAAGATTGATAAAAGTAAAATTATATGGCATGGTATTGCAGTCAATTTTAGAATAAAAAGATAACTCATCAACTAAAATAGACATGTCATTGGCTTTGGTGTAAATGGTTCTTAAATACTTTTCCCTTTTTTCCTCTGTATCCGCTACTCCGTCCATAATACCTTCCGCATATCCTTTAATAGCTGTAATAGGTGTCTTTAAATCATGAGATATATTACTGATTAATTCTTTGGTATCTTCTTCATATTTTAAACGAACATCTATCAATTCTTTTAACCGGATTCTCATTTCTTCAAAATCCTCACACAGCCTTCCGATTTCATCCTCCGGATCTCCTTCAATGGAATAGTCCAGATTTCCTTCTTTCATTGCATTGGTGGCGGCATGAAGAATGTTTATAGGCCGTAGAATGCTTCGGTATATCCATATGATAAGTACCGCAGAAGTAATTATCATAATCAAAATCGCGGAACATATAATCTGATAAATAAAAGATTTTATAAGTGGAATTAATGTGGTTACATCCGTTATAACAAATATACTTCCTTCAGTTCCATCCGTAAAATAGAAATCCTGCTGTTTTAACAAAAAGGGATATTCACCGTCTACGTAAAATCCCCCATCAATATCTATGCTGTTATCGCTGAATTCCGGAAGAAGATTGTCTATCTTTTCAAACTTGTCCGAATTCCCATTATATATAATATCATTGCCTTTTCGAACTACAATAAAAGAATATTTGGCCGTTAATTGTTGGTTCAGATATTCAATATATTCATTGTCTTCAAATTTTCCAGGCTCATTCATTCCGGTTAATATAATCTCATTATAAACACCTCTTGTAATACGGTTTAAGATTCTTAAAGGATTGGTGACCACCTGAATTGTATCAGACTTTATATCATAATTTTCTTCGATGGAATTGGTCTGGTACCGGAAAATGGTACCGCCGGTTATCAGCAGTAAAATCATCGGCAGTGCTGCAATGATTAAAAATGCCGTTAATAATCTTCCTCTTAATTTCATATGAACCTCTTTCTGCTTACTATAACTTTTGTCCTGCCATAATAATTTTATTATGCAAATCCTCATTCTATTTGTATTATACCATGAGCTTAAAGCATGTTCATGGTCTTGGCACTCCAATCGGCTTTTTCATGCAAGCATGTAAATACCTCATTCCGTTTGTATTATATCATATCCGCCGGATAATTTCATATAAACTATGTATGACAAATATAAACATTTTATGAAAAAATGCCATTCCAGGCCATGGTTAGGAATCTCAAACCTTGTTTTAAAGATTCCTGACCACAATCAGCATTGCTAAATGCTTGCCCAGAATGGCTTTTATATATCGCTAATTTTCAATTTAATTAACAGTATTTGTTTTCTCCATTTACCCAATTGCAGTCATAATCTAAATAGTGGATCTTTATTGGTAAAATGGATACCAGAGTTCATGGAACAGATTCTATAAATATTTTTTTAAAGTATCCACTTTGTCTAATCTTTCCCATGGTAAATCTAATTCATTGCGGCCAAAGTGTCCATAAGCCGCTGTTTGTTTGTAAATTGGTCTTCTTAAATCCAACATCTTAATAATTCCTGCTGGACGAAGGTCAAAGTTTTCCCTGATGATTTCAATTAATTCTTCATTATCTTTTTTACCTGTATTAAAGGTATCAACCATAATGGAAATAGGACTGGCTACACCAATTGCATAGGATAATTGAATTTCACATTTATCTGCTAAGCCTGCCGCTACTAAATTTTTTGCAACATAACGTGCTGCATAGGAAGCAGAACGGTCTACCTTCGTACAATCCTTACCGGAAAAAGCACCACCGCCATGACGGGCATAACCGCCGTAAGTATCTACAATTATTTTTCGTCCGGTTAAACCACTGTCTCCGTTTGGACCGCCAATTACAAATCTTCCGGTAGGATTAATATAGAATTTCGTATTCTCATCAATCAATTCTTCCGGCAGCACTTCATCAAATACATACTTTTTAATATCACTGTGAAGTTGTTCTTTCGTAACATCCTGATCATGCTGGGAAGATAAAACAACTGCATTCAAATGAATTGGTTTTCCGTCCTCATTGTATTCTACCGTTACCTGAGATTTTCCATCGGGACGAAGATATGGTAATGTTCCGTCCTTTCTTACTTTGGTCAGTTGTTTTGTCAACTTATGAGCCAGATGAATAGGATATGGCATATACTCGTCCGTTTCATTGGTTGCATATCCAAACATCATACCCTGATCCCCTGCACCAATGGCTTCTATCTCATCTTCTGTCATTAAATTTTCTTTAGCTTCCAATGCCTTATTAACACCCATGGCGATATCCGGTGACTGTTCGTCCAATGCAACAATTACACCGCAGGTATTAGCATCAAAGCCATATTCGGAACGATCATATCCGATTTGCCTAATAGTATCCCTAACTGTCTTTTGAATGTCTACATAGCCATTGGTGGTGATTTCACCCATAACTAAAACCAGTCCTGTAGTAATAGCAGTTTCACAGGCTACCCTGCTCATTGGATCTTGTTCTAACAAAGCATCTAACACTGCGTCAGATATTTGATCGCAGATTTTGTCAGGATGCCCTTCTGTAACAGATTCTGAAGTAAATAATAATTTATTCATAATAACCTCGATTCTAGCGCTTTAGCGCCTTGTGATAACAGTTAAAAAACTATGTTTTTTCAATCTAGCCTCAACTTCAGCACCTCAGCGCTTTTTAATAATAACTGCAATAAAAAAAGTCCGTAAGACGGACTTGATATCAAGTTAATCAAATCCTCTTATTGCTCGATTACTCGCTCAGGTTGGCACCTTCCGACAAAGGGGGTTGCCGTGACTTCATAGAGCCTTTACTCTCCGTCACTCTGAATAAGAGAAATATAATTTATATATTTTATTGTATAATTGAGCATATCCTATCTTTTTGTTTTTGTCAAGTATAAAATATGTAAGGTTTTTTGACAGTATAAAATATGCAAGGTTTTTGATTTATTATAAATTAAATAAATTAGGTTTTGTCATGATTGACATATCTTAGCATTCTTTCTATAATATACCATAAGAATACAAAAATATTAGTATTCCTTGTAGAAAAGTTGGGTTTAAAAATAAAAATATAGAAGGGTTGCCACAAAAGAATTCTTTCAAAAGTTGAAAGTAAAACATATATGTAGAAAAATACAATAAAGTCCGTCTTCAGTCTGTATGTGGCATGTAATGGGTGTAGGTATGAATAAACGTATATCAATTCAAAATGTTCTGCCCGGTATGGTTGTTGCAGAAGATGTATATACAATTAACAACCAATTAGTAATACCACGCGGCACTGTAATAACCGACAGAATGCTTAAACGTCTTAAGGATTATTCCATTTATAATTTAACTGTGTTGATTCCTGAGGAGCCGAAGCCTATTAAAACAGTAATGATTCATTCGGAGAAAATCAAAAACAGTTCCGAATTCAAACAATTCAATGAAGAATTTTTGAACTCCGTTGATGATTTTAAATCTCAATTAAGTCATATTGTGGATAAAGACAACCCAATTGATCAGACTAACCTTTTAGCTGATGTATCAAAGACCTTGTCTGAAACAAGAAATGGCATCCATTTATTTGATATGCTTCACTGCATGAGGGGGTCTGACGATATAACTTATGTTCATTCCTTAAATGTAGCTTTAATCTGCAACGTATTCGGACATTGGCTGAAATTATCAGAGAATGATATCGAAGTTTTAACATTATGCGGTCTATTGCATGATATTGGAAAGTTAAAGCTTCCACACGAAATATTGTATAAAGAAGAACCTTTAACTGATGAAGAATATGAAATTCTGAAAACTCACCCAAGTTTGGGCTATGAAATACTGAAATATAAAGATCTGGATCAAAGAGTAATAAATGCAGCATTCATGCATCAGGAACGCTGTGATGGAAGCGGTTACCCAAGAAGACTCCGAGGTGAACAGATTGACTCTTTTGCAAAAATTGTAGCAATCGCTGACGTTTATGATGCCATGACTTCTGCCAGAGTCTACAGACCTGCTTTAAGTCCATTTGATGCAATCCGGAACTTTGAGTCCGTAGGTCTGCAAAAATTTGATCCTCATTATATTATGACCTTTTTAGAGGGAATCGTAAATTCTTATGTTGGAAATCATGTTCGTCTTAATAATAATGCAGAAGGAGAGATTATTTTAATAAATAAACAGGCTCTTTCAAAGCCGGTAATAAAATCCGGTGATACATTTATAGATTTATCAAAGGAACATCATTTACATATAGTGGCTGTTTTATAGTGTACCAAAATACATTTTAAGGCGGAGAATCTTGCAAATCTTAAGATTCTTCGCCCATTAATATCTTACTTAATTAACTTACTCGTAATTTAAACTTTTGAACAGCCTTTTCATCTTCAATGTCAATCTTGGCCATAGTTGCACCTAATCCTTGCATTTTACGCTCAAAATCTTCATATCCTCTTTCTATATACTCAACCTGCTCTACAATAGTAAAGCCTTCTGCCACTAAACCGGCTATAACAAGAGCAGCTCCTGCTCTTAAATCTGGAGCGCTTACAATAGCTCCGGTAATACCTTCTACACCTACAATAATGGCGGTATTACCTTCCACTTTAATATTGGCACCCATTCTTGATAATTCATCTACGTATTTAAAACGATTTTCATAGATGGTTTCTGTCACAATACTAGTCCCCTCTGAGGCTGCTAATACTGCTGTAATCTGAGGCTGCATATCTGTAGGAAATCCCGGATAAGGAAGGGTTTTTACATGGGTATGACCTAACTTTTCCGTTGCGATTACACGTACTGCATCATCAAATTCCTCTACTTTTACACCAATCTCCACTAGTTTTGCAGTAATTGCTTCCAAGTGTTTTGGTATTACGTTTTTGATTAATACATTACCTTTCGTTGCTGCTGCTGCAAGCATAAAAGTTCCTGCCTCAATTTGATCAGGAATAATAATATATTCACTTCCGGACAATTTTGAAACGCCTTTAATACGAATCACATCGGTTCCGGCTCCTTTAATATTAGCCCCCATACTATTTAAGAAGTTGGCTACGTCAACAATGTGGGGCTCTTTCGCAGCATTTTCAATTATGGTTTGTCCATTTGCACGACAGGCAGCAAGCATTATATTAATGGTTGCACCTACACTGGCTACGTCTAAATATATATGACTTCCCTTAAGTTCTTTCGCTTCTGCTTCAATCATACCATGTTCAATTTTAACGGAGGCTCCTAAGGCCTCAAAGCCTTTAATGTGTTGATCAATAGGACGGCTGCCTATATTACATCCTCCAGGTAATGCTACCTGGGCTTTATTATATTTACCAAGTAATGCTCCTAACAGATAATAGGAAGCACGTATTTTTCTTATAAATTCATAATCTATATTGATTGATTTAATGTTTTTACCGTTAATTTTTACAGTATGCTTATCTACCCGTTCTACAGCAGCTCCAATCTCTTCAATGGCTTCTAATAAAACGTGAATATCACGAATATCCGGAAGATTTTCAATTGTTACTGTCTCATCAGTCATAATAGCTGCAGCTAATATTCCAAGTGCAGCGTTCTTTGCTCCACCAATTGAAACCTCACCCTGCAATGCTTTACCACCTTTTATAATATATTGCTCCATTGCACACCTCTAATTTTTAATAAAAAATATTCAAATTGCACATAATACACACTCTCTAATTGTATTATTTTACTATACCGCCTTGATTATACCATAAAACTTATGGATGTAAAATAGTTTTTATAAACTACCGTTAGTATCCGTTACTTTTTGTCAGGCAATTCATCAAGAACACAAACAATTTTCTCCATTAGTTCTTCTGTTCCAAGCCCTTCACTATCTACTATAATATGGGCATATTTTTCATATAATGGGCACCGTTCCTCATATAAAGACTTCAAGTTTTGTCCGTTTTTCAGTACAACACCTCTTTGCTTTATATTCCCAAGACGAGTTTTTAATGTTTCATAAGATAATTTTATATATATTACAGTGCCAATTTCCCGTAAATGATCCATAGCTTGTAAGCCGTATATTACGCTGCCGCCTGTTGCTATTACGGAGCGCTCAAGTTTAATATCACAATTTACTTGATTTTCTATTTCCAAAAAACCTTGCAACCCTTTGCATTTAATAATATCTTTTAGTAAACTTTTTTCCTGCTCTTGAATTATTAAATCGGTATCTATAAAATGGAATCCCAGTACCTTGGCTAATATAACACCTATGGTACTCTTACCGGCACCCGGCATACCGATTAAAACTATATTCTTCCTATTCATTATCACACCGTATCCTGTTTTTCTATTGTAATTACACAGATGCTTTATAGAAGTCCTTATTTTTAACGGCAAAATAACATTTTTACTTATAGACAACTGATTATAGCACCTTTTCATTGTTAAGCCAAGTATTATTTTACTTTTTTTACTTATTTTCGCTTCCTTTTTTTAACGCTGTACCCAAAAGTACCCACTATTTCTCCTAATCCATAATATTCTCCATGGGAATATACAATAGGTTCCGCTTTATTTAGTTCAAACTTACCCGTATTGTTTAAGTAATTTGGATTAATATGAACACCTAATACTTCCGCCACAAACATATGATGTGAACCAAGAGGAAGGATTTGTTTCACCCTGCATTCAATATTAACCGGAGATTCTTCAATCATAGGTACTTTTACATATTTTCCAGCCACAGGAGTCAATTTCATATCCTTAAACTTATCTGTATTTCTTCCTGATTTAACACCGCAGTAATCCGCTGCTTTCACCAATGCTTTTGTAGTTAAATTAATAATAAATTCACCGGATTCTTTTATCAAATCATAAGAATACCTTTCCGGTCTTACTGATATATATGCCATAGCAGGGTTGGTACATATGGTTCCTGTCCATCCGATAGTAATTATATTAGGCTTTTCTCCCTCTCTTTGACAAGTTACCATAACTGCCGGCAGCGGATATAGCATATTACCTGCCTTCCAAAATTCTTTTTCCATGTATATAAACCTTTCAATCTGTTATTTAAAGCTTTTTTATCATAAAATAAACTGTTTTCATATTTAAATGCTGTTACAAAAACCAAAGGTTTCGAGTTTTGTAACAGCATTTTATCTCTTTTAAAAATATTGTATACCTTTTTCTAAATACTATTTTAATTTTATAACAATTTAAACTATCCTATTTCGACAAAATATAGTATAATTATACATATGCATATTTAAATGGACAAAATAACTTGAGGTGATCACTATGTTTAGCAATTATATTAAGATTGAATCTGTTTCTGATGAAGCACAAGATAAAGTAAGACAAACATTAAAGTTTCCTACCGGTGACTTTGTATGGAGAGTAAAGTTCTCAGCACCTTTAAATCCTGCAACCGTTAATAATCGTAATCTTTACGTTACATCTTTAAATAAAATACCTTTAAAAACAAGTATTCGTTATGATTCTATTAATCAATATATTGAAATTGAACCTTTAGAACCTTACTCCCAAAATGAATCTTATGTTTTAACCGTTACTCAAAACGTTAGATCCCAAAAAGGGCAATATTTGAAAAATCAGGTTCAAATTCAATTCCGCTTATAGTGGTTTAAGGTATACCCTGGCTTGGGTATACCTTGTTTGTATTCTTTCTTTTTCCATTAACTGTCATGCTGTAAAGTAAACATTAAGGCTGGTATCACTTGCTTTTTCCTGGATACTACTCCCGGTAAATAAATTTTTTCTGTATTCATATCCAATCTATACGCATTGACTGCCAATTCCCGTGCCCCATGTCCATGGCATAATAGTTCTGTTGAACTTTCTAATATATCCGTCAGCATGAAGAATAACATTGCAATTCCGTGAACACCATGAGCTTTTTCCATATATGGAATAAGCTTTTCTTTTATTTTCTCCAATTCTTCTTTGCTCATGGAGTTAATTTGCCCAACACCAAATGTAACATCACCTGCAGTAAACTTCTTAAAGTCCTGATAGAATATTTCTTCTGGTGATCGGTTGCTTAAATTACTTCCTGCCGCAAACATTTCTTTCGCATATTCTTCTACATTAATATTCGCTATTTTAGCTAATTCTTCCGCTGCCATACGGTCAACTTCCGTACAAGTCGGTGAACGGTATACCAATGTGTCGGAAAGAATAGCGGAGCATAATAAGCCTGCAATCCGGGGTTCTACTTCTACGTGATTTTCCTTATACATTAGATATACTATGGTAGCAGTACATCCTAAAGGCTGATTTCGGAAGAATACGGGGCTTATAGTCTCAAGACTGCCTAATCTATGATGGTCTATAATTTCCAAGATTTCTGCCTCTTCAATGCCATCTACTGCCTGTGATTTTTCATTATGATCCACTAATATAACTTTTTTCTTTCTGGCTCCTAATAAGTTTCTTCGGGAAATCATACCAAAATAGCAGCCATTTTTATCAATAATCGGGAAATGACGGTGACGCTTCTTTGCCATAACCCCCTGAATATCCTCTATAAAATCTTCATTGGTAAAAGTAATTAAATCCTTCGTACTCATAAAGAAACTAATCGGCATACTTTGGTTAATTAATCTGGATACAGTAAATGTATCATAGGGTGATTTTATAATAGTACAATTATTCGATTTTGCCATTAGAATAATTGATTTTGATACTGCTGCTCCGTCGCAAACAATTATACAACCTGCTTTCATTTCTATGGAACTTAATTGAGATTCATATCGATTACCTAAGATAACAAGATCTCCTTCTTCAATATAATCTTCCATTAAATCCGGATTAGCAGCAGATACTAAAACCTTTCCTTCGGTCAAATAATCATTCTCATCACCAACAACCAACTCACCGTTTAAAGTAGCAATGATATTTTTTATTGGTGTTTTGGCAGTAAATAAGATTTTATTATCATAAACATCCATATAGGATTTTGCAATGTCGCCTATTGTAATTAAACCTAGCAGATGGTTTTGATCATCCACGATAGGCAAGGTTACATCACTGTTTTGTCTCATGGTAGTCCATGCTGTTTTTAATGATATGCTGCCATCAACTCCAGGTGACTTACGTATTTCAACATCCTTAACCTGAGTGCGGACATCCGGTTGATAGCTGGGCGCTGAAACACCGAATTTTTCTAAAACAAATTTTGTCTCTGAATTGATCTGCCCTGCTCTTTTGGCTTTATAGTTACCGTCTGTAATTTTTTTCTTTAACTCCGCATATGCAATTGCTGAGCATATCGAATCCGTATCCGGATTAATATGTCCAATTACAAAAATTTCTGAGTTCATTTTATTTCCTCCCCGTATATACTTTCAAAATCTTCTAATTTGATATACATAAAATCAGTTTCGCTAAGCCTTTGACTACCTATAATTCTTAGCAATTCTTCTTTGTTTCTTTCATCTGCTTGAACTTCTGCTTCTATTACTATCTTCATAATTATTTCTAAACCATCTTCTGGTGTATCAGAATTCATTATTTCCTGAATTATATTCTTTAATAAAACTTCTGCTTCCTTTGATAACTTGTAATCGCTAACTGAAATATAATGATTTGCATAATGAAATAAATCCTCTTCAGTAAAACAAGGAATTGTTATTCCATATTCAAATTTATTTTTCATATTCTCATCAGAATCCAATAATTTATTTATTCCATCTGGCGAATCTTCCAAAATAACAAATATATGACCTTCCAAACGCCACAGAAGATGAAGCAGCTGCTTTATACCGCTGTTATTTAAGGCACTGGCTTCTTCAATAAGCAGCGTACAGTCTACAAGCTTATCAAAATTATCCTCCAGATTCATACGATTTATTCTGGATGCTGATATCTTTGCTATCTTGGAGGAACTAATCCGGCCCAAACCGTATAAAGCCTTAGCTATCTCTCTTGCTAAAGCTGTTTTTCCTGATTTTTTATTACCACAGATTGTTAAATTGATCGGCTTTTTATTGTCTGTTATCATATTCTCCAAAAAATCAGCAATCTCATTCCTATAATAACGGTTATGAATAAAATATCCGAATAGCTTATGGTAGTCTAAATTTGTCTCCTTGAATATCTGTTCTAACTTTTCATCCTCGACGGCTTCCTCCTGATCCACCATAGAAATATCTGCTGCAGTTGTATCCGGTGTTATTCCTGCCTCCTCTGCTCTGTGAGAATTAACTCCTTTTTCTGTTTCCAGAGCCCCTTTCATGGCGTAGGTTTCTTCCAATTCAGGTAATCCATCTGATATCTCTTGCTCTCTTTTTGTTATTTCAGATTCTTCTCTTATTATTTTAGATTCTTTTTCTCTTATTATTTTAGGTTCTTCTTCTCTTATTGTTTCGAGTTCATCTTTTGCTATTTCATCTTCTCGTACTATTTCAGACTCTTCTTTTACTATTCTGGATTCTTCTTTTACTGTTTCAGGCTCTTCTCTTACAATTCCGAATTCTTCTTCTGCTATGCCATCTTTTTCTCTTATTATTCCAGGCTTTTCCCCTGCTAATTCATATTTTTCTTCTGTTATATAAGACACCGTTCTTTTATCGTCAGCTTTAAATTCATCCAGTTTTTCTGCTTCCTCAGTGTCCTTTCCTTCAAAGGCCTTCTTCTTAATTTGACCGGCATTTTCTTCTTCTGCTATAAATTTGTCAATTTCATTTTTCATAGAACTATAATCTTTTGTTTTATCAAGACCCAGTCTTTTCTCCGCTTCTTTCTTCTCTGTTGCCTTCAACATTCTGATGGGATCAATTTCTCCAACATAATATCCTTTTAGAAGCTTAGCCTTTTCTACGTATATTCCATCGCCAAACCATAAGACAATATCACTGCATTCCCTGACACATTTATCTTTTTTACCAGCTTTATGATATAGCTTAGCCAACTCGTATGCCCATTTTTCTACATAATCGTATTCTTTTAATTCTTCCAAGGATTCTATTAAAACCTCATAAGGCTCATTCTTAAGTTTATCAATACTATATCGGAAAATAAATCGATAAGAATCCTGAGGAGCTACTTTCATATATTGTAATAAATATTTCTCTGCTTCCTCCACATCTTTACTTCTTATTGATAAATCCACTAATTGATATAATATTCTTCTGGTTTTGGATTTTGCATATACTTTAGAAAGAACCTGTAATGCATCATCAAAACGATCATTTTGAATCAGCACATCAGCGATTACGCTCAAATCCGGAAGGGATTTTATTTTTGATAATTCCAGCGTATCCACCACATGGGCTGCTTTTATATACTGATGTTCTTCAACCAGCCTTCTAATTTCCTGCATTTTTATCCTGTTTTCGTATCTTATCATATGGACTCCCCCATATATATCCATTTGTTACAAACTTATTGTAACATAAAGTTATACCTTGTTTACATTGTTCTTAATCACACTTTAGCTCCACTATTTTTCTATTCCTGTCCTATTGCTTCCAGGAATATGGTTTCTAAGTTTTTCTCCGGGTTATTTAACAGTTCTTCTTTATTACGGATATCTATTATTTTACCATTATGGAGCATGCAGATTCTATCACAGATTCTTTCTACTTCCTCCATATAATGCCCGCAATATAAAATAGTGGTACCTGCTTCTTTTAATTTTAAAATTGAATTCAGTATTTGGTTTCTAGCCACTATATCAATCCCTGCCGTAGGCTCGTCCAATACCACTAACTTCGGTTGATGCAATAAAGCAGCTCCAATATTTAATCTGTGTTTCATTCCACCGGAATAAGTACTTACTTTTTGTTTTAATATGTTTTCGTCGAAACCGATCATATCACACACTTCTTTTATTCTTCCTGGTAGTTTCTCTTTTGGAACATGATAGGCATTTCCCCAAAACAATAAATTATCCATTCCCGTAAGCGCCGTGTATAAAGATATTTCTTGGGGAACATAACCCAAATTCTTGCGAATAACACTTGGCTTCTTTATAATGCTTTTACCTTCAAACAAAATATCTCCGCTATCCGGTTTTAACATAGTTGCAATCATAGCAATGGTAGTGGATTTACCTGCTCCGTTGGCACCAATTAATCCAAAGATTTCTCCTTCATTTACTTCAAATGAAATTCCATCAATAGCTTTCTTATTTTTATAATATTTTTTTAACTGCACCAATTGAAGCAATATAAAACCTCCTAACTGATTTCTTGTTTTTATATTATCATCCATATACAATTTGCACAAGTATAAATCTGCATTCGTTTAAAACTAATACTCGTGCCAATTGTATAATATTCCAAGTTATACTATCATAAATATATTCCCGTGCATATTTGCACAACGGAATTACGATTAACATAATAATAGAAAATGCTTGCCATAATAAATACAGCAAGCATTTTTTATTTTTAAATTCATTCAATTGTAATCGGAAGCATTCTTCTGTTAAATCCTGCTTGACCCTTTATGCGAAACACTAAACCTAAATCATGTATACCTTATCTGTTCACATAAATGCTACCAACCGTTTAATCTTTCGTATTTCATTTCTACAGGGCATTCAAAATTTTACCTTATAAGAATATTTAAAATGCCTTCTCAAAATTCCTTATGTACTTTGTTTTATCCATTGTACTTTATTATTATCTTTGGTATTTTTTATTCTTCTGTGCTTTTCTATTGCTTTTGTGTTTTAATATCTTTTGTATTCTAATTTCTTCTGTGTTTTAATTTCTTCTGTGTTTTAATTATTCTAATGTCTTTTGTGTTCTAATATCTTTTGTATTATATTATCTTTTGTATTTTAATATCTTTTGTATTTTAATATCTTTTGTATTTTAATATCTTTGGTATTCCAGGTATCATTTGTACTTTTCATGAATTTCTCATTGGTAACTCTATGTTATTATTTTCCTTGGTATACATGATATTGTGTAGCACTACATCTCAATCATAATAACGATAAACGATTGATCCAATACACTCGAATATGCCAAGTAATTATACCCAATTTATATAGAAGGCCCTCCAGCAGGAATAATCGTTATTATGATATGCTGCCACTGGCATTCTATCTCTTCAATTCCCATTGGACTCTCCTCCTTTCCATGAATCACAACTCACAGTTTTCAGATAATTCAATATTTCTTGTTCTTATAACTGAATTATATAAAATTCGAGTATTTTTGTCAATATACTTTTGAAAATTTTGTAGAAATTTTTCCATTTTTATATCGATTCTTTATAAATCCCGGAAGAAAATAAGAGTTTCTTTTAATTCCTCTGTAATTTCAATATTATCTTTTTCCAATGACCGATACCTTAGGTCTAATTCTCTGACTTTCTTTGTATTATTTCTGTCAAACCTGGCCATAGCATCAATAAAAAGGGGCTGCCCCTGCAATCTCTTCCTTATGTTAAGACTAAACGGACAGTATGTAGCAAGCAATTCTCTGGCTACTTTATTCAATCTTAAACCACCCATTGCTTCACCTTTTATCCACGCTTCATAATCAATAACAAATATTTCTCTTAAGTTATTTCTGCCCTTTTGAATCTGCAGCTTTAGCTTTTCTTTTGCTTCCTCGGACAAATCACGGTTTTTACGATAGAATTGGATATAATCGCTATATTCTGAAGTTAAAGATTTATACTTAATGTTATTCCAGGCAGTACCCTGAATAGTTCTGCACAACTCCCAGCGGAATCTGCCAAACACTTTAATAAGCATATCTTTTAATACTAATTCTGTAAATATAGGCAACAGGAATCTTCCTTCCCTGCTCTTTCTCTTTCCGGTGATATCCTGCCACATTACAGCATTATGTCCTTGGGTAGGCATTAGTATAATATCAGGGAATACCTGCTGCATAATATATTCCTTTTGAATTCCCTTTTCCTCGTTTACGTATAATACTTCTCTGTGGAATATAGAATAATCAATTTCCATTAATTCTTTTACCGCCTGATTTACCCTTTCTGCAGTTACAAATAGCCTATTCATATCTTGCAGCATATTCTCACCGTTTAAAAAGGGAACAAAGGAACTGATTTGTCCATTTACAACACGATGGTTGTACCGGAACATGTTATGAATTTCATGAATCACCTTTTGAGTATTATTTTCTAGGAGTTCTTTTTCTTCGGGCTCTCTGATTTCTCCTCTTTTTCTCTTATCTCTTAATACATCCCGGTAATCCAGGTCAAATTCATTTTTAGAAGGTTCTTTTTCTCCTTCATAGATTTTTATAAGCCATTCTTTTATATTATAAACGGCACAAGGACCTGAGAAATTTTTACTTCCGTCTTCCAAATAATACAGCTCTATCAACTGCTCCTGGCTAAGCATCCGCTCGTCCAAAAATCCATATTTTAAGAATAAATCAATTACCCTTGGAATCTTTTCATCCTTATAGGCTTTAAAGAATACTTTCTCATATAAATCATAAAAGCTTGTCATAACAATCTTTCTTAAGATTCTTACGTTGTCATCCATGGAATGCTTGTCTTTTACATTCATATAATCTGTAATTGCTTTTTCAAAATTAGCCCCTCTGTCTTTATCAAAGCTGACATAGTCCATAATTTGTTTTAGGGAATCAGTCAATTCCTTTTCTACGGTTTCTGCTTTTTCCAACTCCTGTTTCGGGAAACCGGAATCTCCTTGCCCCTCATCGGTTCGAGCGCTGCTTGTTGATAATAAGATATAATAAATTTCTTCCATCTTTTTACGATCAACCTTTAAGCTACGGTTTGTCTTTTCTTCAAATAAGGTCTCTATGGTATTAATCTGGTCAATAATATTGTCCAGAATTTTTATTAAGTCTTTACCATTTCCACCGGCATTTTGAATAACAATAGCAAGTTTGGCTACAGAATTAAACAAACATTCCCCACTGCCATTAGTTAAGGTTGTAAATAACTCTTCCAGATAAGATGTCATTTCCATGCATTCTCCGGAAAGTTGTCCCATAAGCCCGGACACTTCTTCTAAAATGTATTGGGATATGGTATCATCTCCTACTCCACAGAAATTCTTCCAGACATCCAGGGACACCTTTGCACATTCTCTGTAATATTGCATCTTTTTTTCGTCTGGTTCAAAAGAGGTATCATATGGCACTATATTTTCAATAGAATTGATAGCCTTTGCTGTATTACCATATCTTCCTGCTGCATTCAGATATAGTCCATAATATCGTTTTATGAACACATACAGCTGTTCTATATTAGCACTTAGGCTTAGATAAACTTTATCCGTTTCATATAAATTTTTAATTAAAGATGCAACCATTACACCTCTATAATCTTTATTCGCTGCAAATATTTTTGATAGGTCCTCTACTTCCTGCACCGGAAAACAATAGAAAGTTACGTCATCATATGCTATATATGTATTTAAATATGTTCCTGCGTAGACATCATTTACTCCAATGAAATTTCCTGAGCCCAAAACTATCTTAACACCGTCTCGTAATACAAGTACTCTTCCTTTAATTATAATACATACGCTGTCAACCTGGCTATTTTCATTATAAATAGTTGTTCCTTTTTCAACTTGATTCACTGCATTATAAATTAACTTAATCCCCATATAGTCACCTCAGTATTTTTTAGCCGAGTAAACGTCCTGTAACTGTCCATTTTACTCATATTCAATATTATAGACCATATTTCGACGGACTGGAAGTGGAAAATTGCTAACTTATGTAATAATTCATGGTAAAATAGTACTAAAACGGGAATAATTTCAGAAAAAACAACATCTTTAGACAAAAAAGAACCTCCAAGTTCATAATACCAAAACATGGAAGTTAATCATAATTTATTCATTTTTATATAAATTCCGTGCGCCTCGCTTCGAATGTCTTTCATGAGCGTTACCTCTACAGTTAACTCGGTCCAGGCTGCCTTACGGCACACAAGAGCTTTCGCTTAGTGCTGCTTCATTCCTGACCTGACACGGTTCACGAATTCTTGTTGCGTAAGACCCAAACGTCAACATCACTTATAAAGGGCAGCCCCACAAAAAATCACCCTAGGCAAAGCATCACCCCTGCTGTAGCGGATTGCAGGTACAGGGCACCGCTATCTCCCCGGCTGCACGGAAACTTTTTGACTTATTTTAATCAGTCTCTACTATTCCTTATCTTAAGAGACTTGCACCAAACAGTATACTTCCTTTTCTAGAAAAAGTCAAGGAAAAAGGATTAGTTTTTCTCTTCCAAATTTACGGTGAATTTATTCAAACTAAATTTATTCAAGCTGAATTTATTAAGCGGAATTAACTCTCGCTTAATTTCTGATTTTCTTCCTTTTCCAACTTGTTTTTTATTCTTAATTCTTTAAAAAAATCCTGCAAAACCGTCTTACACTCTTCCTCCATCACCCCGGTAATGAGTTCTGCCTGATGATTAAACTCCTGCATCTGAAGAATATTTAAAACAGAACCTGCACAGCCGGCTTTGGGATTCATGGCACCAACCACCACTTCTTTCATTCTTGCCTGTATAATGGCACCGGCACACATCTGACAGGGTTCCAGTGTTACATACATAGTGCAGTCCTCCAGTCTCCAATCCCCTAACTTCTTACTTGCTTTCTGGATAGCCAGAAGCTCTGCATGTGCCAATGTGGTTTTCTTGGTATTACGTTTATTGTATCCTCTGGCTATAACTTTATCCTCATAAACAATAACACAGCCAATGGGAACTTCCCCGATTTTAGCGGCTTTCTTAGCCTCTTTGATTGCTTCTTTCATATATTTAATATTCATACTAGATATTCTAATCCTTTTCTTACTTAAATGAGTGTTAATGTACTATGGACGAAATGTACACCTTCTGTTATAGTTATTTTATCATGAAGGTTACGATGTGGCAATGCGTTATATTCACATCCATTTACTATTTACTTTCAGAAAAATCAGGCTATTTAACAAACACTAAAAGGCCAGAATCGAGGTTATTATGGAAATACATGGCTTTAACAAAACCACTCTCTTAGACTACCCCGGGCATCTAGCCTCCACCATTTTCTTGGGAGGATGCAATTTTCGATGTCCTTTTTGTCATAATTCTTCTCTGGTATTAAATCCTACAGGACAGCCAACAATACCGGAAGAGGAAGTTTTAAGAATCTTAAATAAGAGGAAAGGTGTGCTGGAAGGTGTCTGCATTACCGGAGGTGAACCCACTATATACTCTGGTTTACCACAGTTTATTGATAAGGTAAAAAATATAGGACTTAAAGTAAAATTGGATACTAACGGACAGAACCCAAAGATTTTAAAGGATTTGGTTGCAAACGGTTCCATAGATTATGTTGCCATGGATATTAAAAATTCCAAAGAAAAATATAGTTTATCCATAGGTATTCCCAACTTTGACACCACAAGAGTATCCGAAAGTGTTTCTTATTTGTTATCTTCCACTATAGATTATGAATTTCGTACCACCGTTGTGAAAGAACATCATACCACCGAAGATTTTGTTTCTATCAGCAAATGGATTCAAGGAGCGAAAGCTTACTACCTCCAAGCCTACAGAGACTCTGATGATATTCTCTCCCCCGGGTTAACCGGATATTCAAAAAAGGAACTTCTTTCTTTTGCCGAGGTTGTAAAACCCTATGTAATGGAAATAGGCATCCGCGGAATTGATTCCTAACTAAGTTGCCAGGATCATAAACGACTTTATGATTTAATGGAAACATAGGAATAAAACTATCATATATTGATAATAATGGATGTATGTATTAGCATTGCTTTTCAAGCAAGAAAGAGGAAATAGTGCAGATGACCAATTATACAAACCGTCTTGTATTAAGTATCTTACCTAATTCGGAAGCAGATAAAGTATTGGCTTTTTATGAAAATAATAAGAGTTTCTTTGAACCCTGGGAACCAGAGAGAGATCCTAATTTTTATACCATATCCTATCAGCGTGTTACTTTATCCATAGAATATAACTTAATACTCCAATCGAAAGCATTACGCTTTTGGGTTTTTCAGCAGGAAGACTTACATACTATAATTGGAACCGTTAATTTCTATAACATTTTACGGGGACCTTATTCTTCCTGTCAGATCGGTTATAAATTTGATCAAAACCATACCGGAAAGGGTTATGCTTTTGAAAGTATTCAGGCAGGAATGAATGTTCTGTTTCAGGAATACAATATACACAGAATTGAGGCAAATATCATGCCTTCTAACCTCCCCTCCATACATTTAATTGAAAAACTTGGATTTTCCTACGAAGGCTTAGCTGTCTCCAGCATTAAAGTAAATGGACAGTGGCAGGATCATGCAAGATATGCCTGTATCAATAATGATTAAAAAATTAAGACCCTCTGCTCAAGTATAAAAGCAAGGGTCTTATTATTATACGAGATTCAGTTCAGCATTATAGGAACATACCAATATCCAAATTCTCCAGATCTGCGATCTCTTCTCTTAATACTTTTGAAATTCTCAAATCCAAACATTCTGGCCATAAATTTTTCCCGGTTATGGTATATTCCCGGTACACCTAATACATATCTGGCCTCTTTGTCATCATTTAATCTTGCAAAAATCAAATGGCGATAACTATAATATCCATGAAGAAGAAAACTATTATTACCCAATACCCAGGATTCCATTGGAAGCATTCCTATATCCTGAGGCTCTATTTTAACACACCAGGCAACCTCATTGTCTTCGAATGGATACATTCTTTGAAAATTATTAAACAAATACTTGGCTGTAGGATGGTCTTCAAAGAACGGTTTTACTAATTTTTCTCTTCTATCCTGTCTCTCCCTGTCACTATTGTCCGGCATATTATTACCGGTACTTTCTCTCTCGTAATACTTTCTTGTCATTTCATCTTCCCATCTGTCTCTTTCCAGATTTCTTCCGGGCGTACAGTTGGTCTCTGCTAAAGCAATCGGGGTGACATTACCAATGGTACTATTCTTATCCTCTGCTTTTTCCTCTGTTGCCGGTTGGTTAGAAACAATTGGCTTAGACTCTGCAGAAACCTGTTGTTCCAAAGTATCCGGTTTCGGGCTGATTTGCCCTGTAATAGCAGCAGCTAATTTAAGAAGATTCTCCACATTCAACTCGCCTTTATCAGCTTCCTTTGTATTCTTTATTTCTTGATTAACTGGCTGAGGTTCCCCTTTTGTCTCTGCAACTTCCGGTCCTTTCTCTTTAAGGAATTCTTCTTCCTTTTTTACTTCTGATATTTCTGTTTTTGTATCACCTTTTACGTCACAGCCTACTGTTTCTACCGCTTTTTTTATACTGGCAGAATCTGCTTTTGGGCTTTCTTTTACTTCGTAAGCTTTTGTCCCCGAGTCTTTTTTAATGTCATATTCTTCAGTCTCAACTTCTTTAACATCTTCTTTTTCCTTGTTAGTATTTGCTTCCGCCAATTCAGGTTTTTTTTCATTCTTAACTAATTCCGGCTCTTTTTCTGCCGCTTTAACCGTTTCTTTTTTCCCTAAGGTCGAAACGACTTCCATATTAATTGGCTGATCATCCCATTCTGTTGCGAAAAATTTGGAATCGGAAAGGTATAATACCATTCCGCCCATATGTTCTATACTATAGGGTGAATTCATGATACGATCTGAATTCGTTTGAACTTTCAGATCACCTGCACCGCTTCTTATTGACATGGTACCTATTTGTATACCATCCAGTCCACCATTGTCTCGCCTAAAAAAATAAACTTTTAATTGTTTATCGTTTAAGCTGGGGGCAGTGATATGAAGTGTACATTTGCACAATCCATTACGTGCTTCAATCCTGGCATACCCAACGTTGTTTCTTTTCTTACCATCTTCATAATTGTAAATGTATGAAACTAATCTTCTATAGTCAGGCATATTCAACTCCCTCTTTATACTGTGCACTGATTGTATACAATAGAACTAAGATAAGTATACTCAATCATAGCACTACTATTTTCATATAAATATATTCTTAAAAAAGATAAAATATGCCAATATAAAATAAGAGATAAAAATGGACCTCCACTAATAAAGATATTGACAATTCTTAATTCATGGTGGAATATGTTTATATAAATATTAGCAATAAATCCATATAATTTTGGAGGTTTAAAATGTGTACAAGCTTTATACATAGAAAAAGTAATACCATTATTGGTATGAACTTTGATAATAACGGAATGGATTATTCCATCAGTACCAATGACCCGGATTGTTTTCTGGTTCTTGTTAATGGAGGTCGGGGGAAATATCCTTCCTTTGGTGTTAATAAATATGGATTTCAACTATAGGTATTTTGACACCCAATACCTTCTGTTGCAAGTTCTCCAAATAATTAAATAAAATTATATAGCCGAAAGGATACTTGTATGGATATTGTAATGCAATTAGCAACTATAAATGACATTGACGAATTAGAACAACTCTATAATGATTTAAATGATTATTTAGAAAAGAATATAAATTATCCCGGTTGGAAAAAAGGCGTATATCCAGTTCGTCAAAATGCAATTAATGGCATTAGCAGTAATGATTTGTTTGTTGCGAAATATGATGACAGAATTATCGGTTCTATTATTCTAAAACAGGAACCGGAAGAAGAATATAAAAAAGCGAAATGGGAATTTGAATCCGATTATTCCGATGTTTTTGTTATTCATACTTTAACTGTTCATCCTGAATATCTGCACTGTGGAGTAGGAAAAAAACTAATAGATTTTGCTGTAAAATACGGGAAAAATAAACATATGAAATCACTTCGCTTAGATGTTTACGAAAAAAATCAGCCAGCCATTCAGTTATATGAAAAAAGTGGTTTCAAATATATTGATACCATAGACCTGGGATATAGCTCATATGGTTTAGATTGGTTTAAACTATACGAAAAAATCCTATAAGTATAGTTGTTTTTAATACATAGAGATAAATATTTCAAAACTTAAATCGACCTTCGTGAGTTACATATATCCCGTACTCCCGAAGGTCATAATCAACTCTAAGCAGGCAAAACATCCCAAATATTATTAATTGAACATACCTGCAACTAAATCGTTAACAACTTTACCGTCAGACTTTCCTTTAACTCTAGGCATAAGTTCTTTCATAATTTTACCCTTGTCTTTAGCGGTCGGCTCCATAATTCCAAGTTCATTTAGAACCTCCTGAATTACTTTCTTAATTTCTTCTTCACTCATAAACTGAGGCGCAAACTCAGAAAGAACTTCTATTCTTAACTTACATTCTTCTATAAGCTCTGTTCTGTCAGCAGGTGCAGATTCCAATGTTTCTTTCAGCTGTTTGATTTCTTTTAATACAACTGCATTTTCTTCCTCTTCTGTTAAGTCAGCCCGTTTATCAATGGCTGCATTTTTAAGAGCAGTGAGAAGAGCAGATAAAGCATCCTTTCTTCCTTTGTTCTTCTCTTTCATGGCTTTAACCATCTCAGCTCTAACTAGTTCTATTTTTGTCATAATAACCTCGATTCCGGTGCTTTAGCACCATTTTAATAATGACAGCAATTTTGTGCGACCGCACAAATTGCCGGTTGAAAAAACTCGTTTTTTCGACCTAACCTCGATTCAAGCACTTTAACGCCTTTTTAATTTTTGATTTTAGCATTTTCTATTTGTTCTGCCAAGTCGTTAAGATAAACCCAACGATCCATTTTCTCTTCCAACCCTTTTTCTAGTTTCTCTTTCTGTTCCATTAATTCATTTAACTTAGTATAGTTGGTGGAGGACTCTTCTATTTGTTTATCCAAATCTTCAATATCGGTTTCTAATTTGGCAATCACTTCGTCTATTTCATTATACTCTTTTTGTTCCATATAAGAAAACTTTAATTTAGTTTCCTTTGGTTTCCCTTTGGAAGTAACGCTGACATCATCTGTCTCATTTGATTTAGGCTTTGCCGTAATGGACGATGCATCTTCCTCTTCTCTGCAAGCCTCTTTATAATCACTAAAACCACCTTCGTATTGCTTGATAACACCCTTATCCTCAAATGCAAAGATTCTCTCCACAATTCGATCTAAGAAATATCTATCATGAGAAACGGTTATAACAATACCATCAAAACTATCTAAGTAATCTTCTAGAATACTTAATGTTTGAATATCCAAATCGTTGGTGGGCTCATCCAATATAAGTATATTAGGTGCTTCCATAAGTACTTTAAGTAAATAAAGTCTTCTTCTTTCACCACCGGATAGTTTTGATATTAGTGAATATTGCATGGAACCGGTGAATAGAAATCGTTCCAGCATTTGAGAAGCAGAGGCCGAGCCATCATTGGTCTCAATATATTCTGCCACATCCCGAATATAATCAATGACTCTTTGGTTTTGATCCATATATTCATTTTCCTGAGAAAAATAACCTATTTTTACGGTTTCACCGGTTTCAACAGAGCCGCTGTCCGGTTCTAAATTACCTGTGATTATCTTTAAAAGGGTTGTTTTACCGGAACCATTTGGACCTACAATTCCGATCCTATCATTTTTTAAGAAAATATAAGTAAAGTCCTCAAATAATTTTTTATCCCCGAAGGTCTTACTGATATGGTCGATTTCAATGGTCTTTCTACCAAGCCTGGAAGATAAGGCATTTATCTCAACGTTCTTTTGCTTTTCAATTACTTTTCTATCCCTTAATTCTTCAAAACGTTGTATATGTGCCTTTTGTTTGGTAGAACGCGCCCTTGCCCCACGCATCATCCATTCCAGGTCCATTCGGTACAGGCTCTTCTTTTTACGTTCCGTAGCCATTTCCATATCTTCACGTTCCGCTTTCAGCTCCAGAAATTTGGTGTAGTTGGCTATATAGGTGTAAATGCTTCCTTTGTCAATTTCTACAATCTTATTGGTAACCTTATCAAGGAAATAACGGTCATGAGTAACCATAATAAAAGCACCCTGATATTTAATCAGGTATTCTTCCAGCCACTCTGCCATGTCATTATCCAAATGGTTGGTAGGCTCATCCAGCACCAGTATCTCTGCAGGTGTTAACAAGGTACGAACCAAAGCGACCCGTTTCTTCTGACCTCCGGAAAGTACATCAATTCTGCCATCAAAATCATTAATTCCCAATTTTTGAAGCATGGCTTTGGCTTCCCCTTCCAAGTTCCGATACTCTTCTTCTGCTTTTTTTCCAACTACTACATTCTCTAAAATAGTTAGATTCTCATCAAAATCCGGTGTCTGGGAAAGATACTCCACCCTTACTGCTTTTCCCTTAACCACACTGCCTTCATCGGGCTCCTCAATACCTGATATTATCTTTAACAGAGTAGATTTACCGGTTCCGTTAATTCCAATAACGCCGATTTTATCACCCTCATTAATTCCTAAAGTTACTTGATCAAAGAGGATTTTCTCCGTATAGCTTTTACTCATTTTTTCCATATTTAATAAATTCATTCTTATCCCCATTTCTATTATGAATAAAAACTAAAAAGAATCTTTCTACATATATTTCCCTTTAGCCCTCATTCATATGCCAATCAAGTTGCCTGGTTTATGTTATTTTGAGCCCGAAAGGCGAAGAATCTCTTATGACCATGAGATCCTTCGCCTTTTCGGCTCAGAATGACATCTGCTTAATATTCTTTCACCTAACTATTCGTTTTAGAATAGACCAAGTGCCTTGGCAGCCCGTCCACCATATATGGAGTCAATTCTCCCTGAATCAATGGTCTTGCATAATTTAAAAATTCATCTGTAACAGATATTCCGTCTTCGCCAATCCAGCCGGCTGGAATCTTTTTCTCCAGATTAGCAATTTTATTAATATCATAAACATCTGTAACGCACAGATAAGGACTGGTTGATATCCTCTTTAGGATTATCATTTTGCCAGTTTCTCCTGCAATTGCAGCAGCTACAGCAGCGCCTCCAGCCATAAAGGCTTCATTGATATCCACCAGAGAGGCTAGATGGGAAGCACTTCTTTGTATGGTGTTTAGCTCAATGGAACGTGCTTTACAGCCAAATTCAGAGGAAACTTTATTGGCCAGATAATTACCTGATCCGCTTAATAAAGTATGTCCAAAATTATCGGTATAGGTAGCACGATCTACCAATTCACATACATATCTGCCGTCTGCTAAATGAATACCTTCCGATATGGCTATAACAACGGATTTTTTTACTTTTTGCAATTGCTCCAATTTTACCATAAAATCATCCATATCAAAAACTAACTCAGGAACGTAAATCATATCCGGTCCTTCACAGTCATCTCCTTTGGATAAAGCCGCTGCTCCTGTTAACCAGCCAACATTACGTCCCATAATTTCAATAATGGTTAAGTTCTTCTGATCATAAACTAAACTGTCTCTTATTAATTCTTTTGTTGTGGCTGCAATATACTTAGCTGCACTGCCATATCCGGGAGTGTGATCCGTAGCTTCCAAATCATTATCAATAGTTTTAGGAACTCCCATAAAACGAATATTGCTTCCTATGGAGGCCGCATATTTGGATAATTTCATGATGGTATCCATGGAATCATTTCCGCCAATGTAGAAGAAATATTCTACCTCCAGCTTCTTTAATATCTGAAAAACTTTATCATAAACCTGTGAATTGTCCTTTGCCTCCGGTAATTTATAACGGCAGGAACCCAAATAGGAAGAGGGGGTTCTTTTTAATAATTCTATTTCCACTTGGCTTTTCAGCTCCTGCTCCAGGTCAATATACCTTTCTTCTAAAAGTCCCTGTATTCCGTTTAACATGCCGTATACTTTTTTTACGCCCTTATCCTTAGCAGTTTTAAAAACACCAGCCAAACTGGAATTTATCACTGCGGTAGGTCCTCCCGATTGACCAACCATCACATTTCCTATCATTTTTGTACCTATTACATATCACATCTTCATTCAGGTATGTACTCTGCTGCCCGATATGACACTGCCACAAATAAACGGATTGAAAGAATAGCTTCGTGGCAGCCTTTCTATTTGTATATTTCCTTTCAACCTTCCAAAGAATACCCCTTAGGGAGCATCTTAAAGCAAATTGGGAAGATGCTTTTTCTTATGAATTAACATTCTTTCCATTTATATTTCGTTAGTCTTATCATAAATGATATTACTTAATTTTGCAAATTGATCTAAAGTTAAGGCCTCTCCGCGAATAGAAGGGGTCAGGTTTAACTCCTGTATGGATTCCGATATAATATCTTTTGGCAAATGTATCTCTGGAGAATTATTCAGGCCATTGACCAAGGTCTTTCTTCTTTGATTAAAGGAAGCCCTTATAATCTGAAATAACAATTTTTCATCTTTTACATCAACGGGTCTTTGCCCGTGAAGCGTTAATCGAATCACTGCGGAACCCACATTAGGTCTTGGCATAAAACAGTTTGGCGGTACATTGGCAGCAATATATGGCTTGGCATAATATTGTACTGCAAGGGATAGTGCACCATAGTCTTTACTGCCCGGACCTGACTGCATACGATCAGCCACTTCTTTTTGAACCATAACTGTTATATTGGTAACAGGAACATGAGCTTCAAATAGTCCCATGATTATGGGGGTAGTAATATAATAAGGAAGATTTGCTACAATTTTAATTGGTTTTCCGTTATTTCTTTCCTGCACCAATTTGTTAATATCAACCTTTAAAATATCTTCATTTATTACGGTAACATTGTCATAATCAGAAAGGGTATCCTCAAGTATGGGAAGCAAAGATTTATCGATTTCTACTGCCACTACTTCTCTGGCAGCTTCACAAAGATACTGTGTTAACGTTCCTATTCCCGGGCCTATTTCCAAGACCATATCCTCTTTTGTAATCTCTGCTGATTTGATGATTTTGTCCAGTACATGGGTATCAATCAGAAAGTTTTGTCCAAACTTCTTTTGGAAAACAAACTGGTATTTATTTAAAACTTCAATGGTTTCTTTGGGATTCCCTAGTTTAGCCATTACTATAAACTTGCTCCTTTCAAAGTCTGGAGACTTTGTGCTATGCACAAATCTCCGGTTGAAAGAATTTCATTTTTCAACCTAACTTCTTTCTTTTTTATTATGTGTTATTATTTATGCTGTTGCTATACTTATCTAAATTAGTATTTTTATCGAAAGCAAGAATCTATAATAATTGCTTTAAAGTTTATACAGTTTCTTTGCATTCTCTTCCGTAACAGCAATTACTTCTTCATAATCCATATTTTTTAATTTGGCAATTTCTTTCGCCACATGGATTAAATTCAGGGAGGTATTTCTCTTCCCTCTGTTAGGTTCCGGTGCCAGATAGGGGCTGTCTGTCTCTAATACCAATTGTTCAATGGGTGCATATTCCACTACTTCTTTTAATTTTTTACCATTCTTAAAGGTTACCACACCGCCGATTCCCAAATAAAATCCCATATTCAGATAACTTTTTGCGATGTCTTTTCCATAGGAGAAACAATGTATAATACCTCCCACTTTCTTTAAATCGGAAGCAGTAATCATATCAAGGGTATCTTTTGCTGCCTCCCTGCTATGAATAATAGCAGGAAGGTTTATTTCCTTAGCCAGTTCCATTTGTCTGTCGAACCACATTTTTTGAACTTCCCGGTCCGTGGCATCCCAATAATAATCTAAGCCAATTTCTCCTATTGCAACTACCTTAGGCTCTTTTGTCATTTCCTTTAACCATGCAAAGTTTTCTTCATTTAAATCCTTGGTTTCATCAGGATGCACTCCTACAGAACCATAGACAAAAGGATACTGTCTGGTTAAATCCAAAGTAGTTTTTACGGATTCTAAACTGGCAGATACGTTTACAACAAAGCTGATTCCGCTTTGCTGTAAACTCTTTAGTACATCTTCTCTATCCTGTTCAAATGCTTCATCATCATAATGAGCATGTGTTTCAAATATCATAGTAATCCTCCATGCCTTCAATAGCCTTCGAAATGCAAATCAAGATACTGCTTTAGCAAATCTCAGCTCCTGCAGGCATATCTTTTTCCGGTACCATCATGGACAGATTACCATTTTCGTCTTCTGCACATAACAGCATTCCTTCCGATAAAATTCCTGCTAATTTAGCTGGCTTTAAGTTAACTACCACCATTACTTTCTTTCCAACCATCTCTTCCGGTGAATAATAAGCTTTGATACCGGATACGATTTGTTTAACCTGAGAACCAATTTTAACCTGAGAGCAAAGTAGTTTTTTGGACTTAGGAACAGCTTCACAGGCAATGATTTCACCTACCTGAAATTGTAGTTTTGCAAAGTCATCATAGGTAATTTCTTCTTTACTTGGAATGTCAATAACAGTTCCTTCTTTTGAGTCCACATTATTTGCACCTGCTGCACTATCTGCTGCTTCTCCTGATTGCTTTGCCTTTTCTGCTTTTTTGGCTTCCACTTTTTCTAAAACTTCTTTTACATCCAAACGTGCAAAAAGGATTTCCGGTTTATCAGTCACTTTCGTTCCATTGGCATATAAACCAAATTCTTTTAATTCATCAACGGTTCTTACTCTTGTATTTAACTGAGTTAAAATTTTAGCTGAAGTTTCCGGCATAAAGGATTTTAATAAACTTGCACCAATACAGATACTTTCCACCAGATTATATAATACGGTTGCAAGGCGAGGTTTCGTAGATTCTTCTTTTGCCAATACCCAAGGCATTGTTTCGTCAATATATTTATTACATCGCTTAAATAACGTAAATATTTCAGAAATAGCGTCTGCCACTCTAAGCTGCTCCATTTTAGCCGCTACTTTCCTAGGAGTTTCCAGAACTAAATCCATTAATTCCTTATCTACTTCTTCTCTTACACCTGTATGCTCAACAACACCTCCAAAGTATTTATTGGACATGGAAATAGTTCTGTTAACCAAATTTCCTAATGTGTTAGCAAGTTCGGAATTCATTCTTTCCACCATTAACTCCCATGTTATTACACCATCGTTGTCAAAAGGCATTTCGTGTAATACAAAATAGCGGACTGCATCTACTCCAAAGAAGTCCACCAATTCATCGGCATATAGAACATTTCCTTTGGATTTGCTCATCTTGCCTTCCCCTTGTAATAACCAGGGATGGCCAAATATTTGCTTGGGTAGTGGTAAATCCAGTGCCATTAACATAATTGGCCAGTAAATGGTATGGAAACGCAGAATATCTTTTCCAATTAAATGTAAATCAGCAGGCCAGAATTTATTATATAAGTCGCCGTTATTACCGTCAACATCATATCCAAGTCCGGTAATGTAATTACTTAGAGCATCTATCCACACATACACCACATGTTTGTTGTCAAAATCCACAGGTATACCCCATTTAAAAGAGGTTCTGGATACACAAAGATCCTGTAATCCCGGAAGAAGGAAATTATTCATCATCTCATTCTTTCTGGACTCCGGCTGAATAAATTCAGGATGAGTATTAATGTGTTCAATTAAACGATCTGTATATTTGCTAAGTTTTAAGAAATAGGCTTCCTCTTTTGCAGGCTGCACTTCTCTGCCGCAGTCAGGACATTTTCCGTCTACCAGCTGTGAAGCTGTAAAGAAGGATTCACAAGGAGTACAGTACATTCCTTCATAACAACCTTTATAAATATCACCTTGCTCATATAACTTCTTAAATATCTTCTGTACCTGTTTTTCATGATAGTCATCGGTAGTACGGATAAACTTATCGTAAGAGGTGTTCATTAGATCCCATATGGACTGAATCTGTCCGGATATTTTATCAACGAATTCCTTCGGTGTAACCTTTGCATCTGCTGCTTTATTCTCAATTTTCTGTCCGTGTTCATCCGTACCGGTCTGGAAGAATACTTCATATCCTTGTTGTCTTTTAAATCTTGCTATACTGTCTGCTAACACAGCTTCATAGGTATTACCGATATGAGGCTTTCCGGATGTATATGCAATGGCTGTTGTAATGTAATATGGTTTTTTACTCATTCAAATCTCCTCCTATAAGTGAGTATTTCTTTCTCTAAATAAATCATACATAAAAAAACTCCCGCCTTTAAATAATTTAAAGACGAGAGATTATCCCGTGGTACCACTTTAATTCAGTCTGGTCTCCCAAACCCTCTGTCATTGCTTCCAGCTTACGCCTGTTACAACTAATCACTATAACGGGTGCTCCCGTCCCAGCCTAAAGAATCATTTCTCTCAGTGGGCAGCTCCAAGACCATCTTCCACATATCCTCATGACCCCTTCTCAGCTATGGGGGACTCTCTGTACATAATTCCATGCTTCTCTTCTTTTCCCAGCATTTAAAATATAAAGTTATAAAAAACGACTGGTAGAACAGTATTTATGCTATTCTACCCATTTTTAATATATTTTAGCATAGCACGCGGTTTTTAATTTGTCAACCGTTGGTGTTTTTAGAGTCAGAAAGAAATTAAAACATCTATTTGTTCATTCACTTCAGATTTAATATATTGTTATTATATAACAAATATATCTATAATACTACTTAGGTCCATTAATATAAATAATAAGCTACTTCGCATTTTATCCTTTTACAATTATAATCGATTATCATGACCCTATGGATTTATAATGTCTTATACCCATCTTCCAGAAGCAATAGCAGGGTATTATAAATAAAATCGCAAGAAGTGGCAGAAACATGTACCAGTCCTTTCCGTCCTTATCTAATATATATAATAAAGGGTAATACTGAATCAGTGCATAAGGCACAATAAAAGTAGTAATTTGAAGTATTCTTTTTCCATAAATATTCACCGGATATTTGCCGAATTCCCTGGCACCGTCTATGAATATATTCATAAACTCCAAGCCTTCTATAGTAAAAAAGCAAAATGCTGCATATATAATAAAAATTCCTGTAAATAAAACCGCTCCGCCGATAATCATAAATATTACCGTTATAATTTTATTAAAATTCCAGTCTACCTGGCTGTTGTGAATGCCATATATAAACATGACAATTGCCTGAAGCATCCTTCCCACTCTGGTAAATTCAATTTTGCTTCCAAGGACCTGCAGCATTACATTACTGGGCCTTACCATAATCCGGTCAAAATCACCGTTACTGATGGTAGAGGAGAATGTATCAAAACCTCTTGCAAAGCATTCCGCTAAGGTATATCCCATTAACAGAATTGAAAAACAAAGGAGAATCTCACTAAAAGTAAAGCCTTTGACTCTATAAAATCTTTGAAGCATAAAATAGACTCCTAAAAATACGTTAAAGGAAACTAAAAATTGTCCTATAGCTGTTAATAAAAAGGAGGTCTTATATTGCATTACGCTTTTTAGATGTATTGTAAAATAACGTAAATATAGTTTCATACCTTTACCCTCCCTGAACCACCACTTTTTTAGCAGCTTTTTTTGTCAGCAATTTACCCATAGCCACCAACATCACGAGCCAAAATAGCTGTAAAGCAGCTTTTTTGTATATATCTATACTGGCTATATCACCGCTGTATATACGCAAAGGGACATTTTGCATGGAGGCAAAGGGAAGGAGCTCCACAACCATCCTAATATTATCTGGAAGGAAAGGCAGCGGAACTACCGAACCTGAAAAGAATTCCACTACAGAAATGGCTACCATTCGGACTCCCATAGGGGATATTGTAAAAAACGTACTGATATAGACTAACATGCAGAATGCAACTACCACCAGACAGCCCAAAATCAACGTAATAAGAAACCATATGGCTGAAAGGATATCTTTTGGCAAATGGAGCCGGTAAGGTTCCGGTATAATAATTGCAATTATCAGAATAGGCATACTTCTTAATACTGCTTTGGATAACCGGTTGGCTATGCTTCTTGTAAACCACATATTATACAAATCAATAGGCCTACACAGCTCATATGCAATATTGCCATTCTTAATGGTATCAAATATTTCATTTTCTAAAAACCAGGTCATAAATAAAGCCAATAACGCCTGCTGCAGCCAAATGTAGGAAACGAGTGCGGAAAAGGCCATTGGGAATTCACTGCTGCCTTCTTCATAAAAGGCTTTAAACAGCAATAGCTCAAGCATCCCCCAGGTAAACTGGGTGGCAATACCCGCTAAGGCTGCCGCTCTGTATTGAAGTCCATTTACAAAACGCAAACGAAAGAAAGAGAGATATTTTTTCACACCCATACCTCCTATATTTCATACTCTTTATAAAGTTTAACAACAACTTCATCAATAGAGGCTTCTGATATGGAAATGTCCTTTATATCTACCTGAGCTGATAATTTCCCAATTGCTTCTGAAACCTGTATTTTTTCCGTATCGATATCAATAATACTATGTTTTTTTACTGAATCATATATTCCCGGCTTATAAACCTTCTCCGTTTCTTTCTTAGAAGCAACACCTGTTTCATCCGGTACTAAAACCATACCATTACATAGCTCTAAGTTCGGTCCTTCATATTCCAATATTAATTTTTTGTGTCCTGCAAACCTTTTTTTCATATCCTGAAGACTGCCGTCTAATAGAATTTTTCCTTTTCCAATCAGAATAATCCTTTTGGTCAGTGCCTCAATATCCTGCATATCATGGGTGGTTAAAATAACCGTGGTCTTGTGCCGGTTATTCATATCCAGTATAAAGTTGCGCACCGCAATTTTAGATACTGCATCCAGTCCAATGGTTGGTTCGTCAAGAAATAATATTTTGGGGTCATGTAATAAAGAAGCTGCAATTTCACAGCGCATTCTCTGTCCTAAGGACAGTTGTCTCGTTGGGGTTTTGATGATTTTCTCCAGATTTAAAAGGGTAATTAGTTCCTCTAATTTATCCTTATACTTGAGACTCGGAATCTTATAAATATCCCGAAGTAATTCAAAAGAATCAATTACCGGGACGTCCCACCAGAGCTGAGTACGTTGTCCGAAAACAACACCGATATCCTGTACATGGGCTACCCGATTTTTCCACGGGGTTCTTCCGTTTATCAGGCAGGTTCCGCTGTCAGGTGTAAGAATTCCGCTTAAGATTTTAATTGTACTGCTTTTACCTGCACCGTTAGGTCCTATATATCCGACCATTTCACCATCATTAATAGTAAATGACAGGTCGTCCAGTGCTTTTACGTATTCATACTGTTTGTTGAACAGGGCCTTAAAAGCCTCTGCAAAACCGGCATTACGCCTTGCGACCTGAAAGGTCTTGCTAATGTGTTCCACTTGAATCATTATATTTCCTCCTGGTAGTAATATTTGTGTGAAATACTCCATGCATCAGCGGGCACCTCCATAATGGTGAAATGCCTTATATACACTGGTATCTCTAAATATCTTGCCAAGCGGTCTGATCTTCTTGGATTTTGCCAAAAAAGAACCGTGGTAAGTGAAAATATTTATGTAATTTATTACAAATGCCTATCTATCTTACATCCTATTTTGGTGCTTGTCAAATATAAAATTAGGTTATAGATTTTATAATATTACTTTACTTATCCCAAAAATAATGTTATAATACAGGAAATAATAAATATGGCAAGAGACTAAGAGATGCCACACAAAGTATGCTACTAAGTAGCATGATTTTGTGTGGCTTTTTTACGTTCTTATGACAACGAGGAGGTAACAAGATGTATGATGTTGCAATTATTGGTGCTGGAGTAGCTGGTACCTTTATTGGGAGAGAATTATCTAAGTATCAGTTAAAAATTCTAATAGTAGACCGGGAGAATGATGTAGGAAACGAAACCACAGCAGCAAATAGTGCAATCATACATGCTGGCTATGATGCAAAAGCCAAACTATTAAAAGGCAAATTTAATGCACCAGGTAATGCAATGTATGATGAGATCTGCGAAGATTTAGATGTACCTTTTAAAAGAATTGGTTCCCTGGTAATTGGCTTTAACGAAACAGACCATAAAACCATTCAAGGATTATATGAAAACGGTCTTAAGAATAAGGTTCCTGATATGAAAATATTAAATCATGATGAAGTACTTGAAATGGAGCCCAACTTAAATGATACCGTTTATTCTGCTCTATATGCCCCTACAGCAGGAATTATATCTCCTTGGGAGCTTGCCATCGCATTGGCAGAAAATGCAATAGAAAACAGTGCAGAACTCAAACTTGAAACTACCGTTACAGATATTAAGAAAGACGAAGGCAGCTACACATTAATAACAGATAAAGGCAATTTTACTGCAAAATATGTAATAAACTGTGCGGGTATACATACGGATATTATTAACAATATGGTTGCTGAACCTTATTTTAATATTCGTCCCAAAAAAGGAAACTATTATGTATTAGATAAAGGCATTGACCTCGTAAATCATGTAATCTTCCAATGTCCCACAGAAAAAGGGAAAGGCATCTTAATTGCACCTACCGTACATGGTAACTATTTGGTGGGTCCTGACTCTGAATTCGTAGAGGACAAAGACTCCGTAGCTACCGAAGCAAAATGTTTGGAATATGTAAAAGAAACCAGCTTATTGTCTTCCACTGCCATACCTTTTAACAAAGTGATTCGGTCCTTTGCAGGATTAAGAGCAAACAGTAATTTGGATGACTTCATTATTGAGGAAGCCAGAGGCGCCAAGGGCTTTATTAACGTGGCAGGTTTTGAGTCCCCCGGACTTTCCTCCATACCCGCAGCAACCCAGTATGTGGTGGAATTAATAGACAAAATAGCAGGCGGATTAACTCCGAAGAAGGATTTTAATCCAAAAAGAAGAAAAGTAGTCCGTTTTAATGAATTACCGGAAGAAGAAAAGAAAGCACTGATTAAAGAAAATCCTCTTTACGGAAAGGTAATATGCCGCTGTGAAACCATAACAGAAGCAGAGATTATTGATTGCATTCATCGAAAAGCAGGTGCTGCCTCTGTAAAAGCTGTTAAAAAGAGAGTAAGACCGGGAGCAGGACGTTGTCAGGGCGGCTTTTGCGGTCCCCGTGTAGTTGAGATACTGGCAAGAGAATTAGGAATTGACGAGAAAGAGGTTCCTTATGACAGCACTGAAGCTTATATACTGACTGGGAAAACAAAGAACGAAGAGTAATTTTAAGAATTTCTTGATATATTTAAGATGCCCAAAAAGAGCATCCTGTTTGAAAGTGTAAAGAAAAGGCACTCAGTGCCAGAATCGAGGTAGACATGGAAAATTATGATCTTGTGGTAATTGGCGGAGGACCGGCCGGTTTGGCTGCCGCCATCGAAGCCAGAAAAAATGGTGTGGAGAAAATCCTTGTAATAGAAAGAGACCGGGAACTTGGGGGTATCTTACAGCAATGTATACATAACGGTTTTGGATTACATGTATTTAATGAAGAATTATCCGGCCCGGAATATGCCGGAAGATTTATTGAAGAATTAATGTCTATGAACATTGAATATAAATTAGATACTATGGTTCTTGATGTAACGGATGACAAAGTAATTCATGCAATTAATCAGCAGAATGGTTACATTACCATTCAGGCGAAGGCAGTTATACTATCCATGGGCTGCAGGGAACGTACCGCAGGTGCCATAAATATTCCGGGGACAAGGCCTTCCGGAGTATTTACCGCAGGTACTGCGCAACGGTTTATTAATATGGAAGGCTACATGGTAGGCAAACGGGTGGTAATCTTAGGTTCCGGAGATATCGGTCTTATCATGGCAAGAAGAATGACCCTGGAAGGAGCTAAAGTATTGGCCGTAGTTGAAGTACTTCCTTATTCCGGCGGCTTAACCCGAAACATTGTACAATGTTTGGATGATTTTGATATTCCATTGTATTTAAGCCATACTGTTATTGATATCAAAGGAAACAAACGTGTAGAAGGAGTTACCATTGCGGAAGTAGATGAAAACAGAAAGCCAATACCGGGTACAGAAATTGACTACGATTGTGATACCTTACTTCTTTCTGTAGGATTAATACCGGAGAATGAATTAACCGCACAAGCCGGAGCACAACTGGATCCTCATACCAACGGACCATTTGTAAACGAATCCATGGAAACTTCAAGAAATGGAATCTTTGCCTGTGGCAACGTAGTTCACGTACACGACCTGGTGGACTTTGTTACGGAAGAAAGCCGCAGAGCCGGACGGGGAGCAGCAAACTATATTCAGAATAAACTAGTAAATCAAGGTCAAACCTTTAAAACTAAACCACAAAATGGTGTATCTTACATAGTACCTCAAACAGTCCGGATAGAGAATGTTGAGAAAAACTTAGACCTGTTCTTAAGAGTTCGTAAGGTATATAAAAATGTAAAATTAGTCATTAAAGGGGACGATGAAATAATTAAAGAAATTAAGAAGCGCAATCTTGCACCGGGAGAAATGGAACATTTGACTCTTCCAGTAAGCAGTTTAACCGGTAAATCCTTTGAATACTTAACCATTGAAGTAAAGGAGGAAGCATAATGGAAAAGCATAAATTAATCTGTATTAATTGCCCTATGGGCTGCCATCTGGAAGTAACTAAGACAGAAAACGGCGGTTGGCTGGTAGAAGGAAATCAATGTAAAAGGGGTACCTCCTATGCCATAAGAGAATTAACGGAACCTACCCGCGTACTTACTTCAACGGTAATTATTAAAAACGGCTTTCTTCCCCGTTTACCCGTCCGAACCGAAACAGCCATTCCAAAAGAAAAGATATTCGAAGCTATGGACGCAATTAACAAGGTTGTTGTGGAAGCGCCTGTTAAAGTTGGAGATGTAATCATAGAAAATATTCTAGACACCGGAATCAATGTAATTGCTTCCAGGAATATGTAAAAATCAGTGAATTAACCTTCCCTCTGGTTTATAGAGGTTGTCTAAACCATCAAGAGAATGGGATGCTGTGTGTAGTTATAGCATCCCATTCTCTTGATAATTTAGATTAGAATTTATCTTTTAATGAATAGCAAAATAGCAAAGCTTAATATTCCACATATTGGTGCACATATTGCAATAATATTCCTAACTTTATTCTTATCTTTAAAAATTATCCATAGTATCTTATATAAACCTAACCCTATTACCCCTCCAAGAACATTTAAGATAACATCATCTTGATTGGGCATACGCCATTCTACATAAAGACCAATTGAGTGTTGACTTTTTAACTTTATCAGCAATATCCCATAAGTTATCAACGATTCTTATTTCAACATTTCTTTTCATTAATTCTAATAACAAATCATTCAACTCATGTTTTGCCTTTGGAACTTGAGCTGTCTTTGCAACATAGTATCCTGCAACATTATCTTGAAGTTCAAAATCATCCGTATCAAATTCGTACAAGTACAACGTGGTTGTTCTCATTGTTTCAAACCACTTACTCTCAATAATAACCGCATGTGATAGTGTTTCAGAAGAAAAGAATTTCTTCTTATCCATTTCGGAAGTATTTTTTCCTACATGATAAGTAACTCTGGGACAATCTCTTGGTGTCAAAAAATTAGGCAGTCTTTCTTCATCAATAGCCCAAACCAGCCCGACTGTTTTATCCAAATCATCTCTATCCGGTATTCTAGGTTTAAAAATCCGTATATTATCTTCTTCACTTACGTGAAATAAACGCATATAAAGCACCTCCCTCTATAGTGTTTCCGTTATTCTTTACCCCTTTCACAAGTAGAAACTCCCTGTTATTAACCATAGTAGAAGTTATACATCTATTTTACTATCAAATATTTTTATATTCAATACACAGCTTTGCCCTAAAAAAACGTAAATTAAACTTTGAGAGTAGGGAATAGAGATTTTCCAATGGAACTAAGAAATCTCTATTCCCTACTCTCAAAGTTTTTCCATAACCTTCTCTGGGCAAAGCGTACGTAATTAATTCACTATATTTCTTCTATATACTGTATCCCTTGCGCATGACTAAGAAGCTGTATAACATAAGCATGATGCATTTTCTTTTGAGATTTTAGAGAAATTACCAGTGCAATACTATCCATCCCCGGTATTTCGCCTTTATTCATTAACATATCCTGAACGTCTAAATCATTTTCCTTTAAATAGTTCATAAAGGACGATATATGACCGATATTATCAAACTCAATATAAATATCAATAACCTTTCCGCCGGTTCTGATTTTCTGATCCACCTTATGAAGAAATATCATGGCTATTACAATTGCTATTCCTCCAATAATTGCTCCGGAATAAAAACCAGTTCCAATGGCAAGACCCAGACAAGCAGCTACCCAAAGTCCTGCTGCTGTCGTTAAACCTTTTATTTGGTTCCTGCTGGTTACAATAATAGTACCTGCACCTAAGAAACCAATGCCGCTGACTACCTGCGCTCCAAGTCTTGCTGGGTCAATATCGTAGCCGGTGAAGGTCTGGCACATATATTGATTTGTTATCATTACTAAAGTTGAACCGATACAAACCAGCATATAGGTACGAAAACCTGCAGGGCGATTCTTAATTCCTCTTTCGAAGCCTAATACGCCTCCCATAAGCATGGCAAGTAAGATTCTAACTGAAATTGAAATGACATTTACTTCATGTAATATATTATAAATATTGTCAAAACTTATTTCATCCAAATTTTAATACCCTCCAAATATAAGACTTCGTTAATCGTTATATTTGCAGAAATTTCATTTCTAGAGAGAATCTCCAATATCTTTGATGGAATTAAAAATAAAATCAGGTTTTATCTCCGACTTATCTACATCTTCAAGCTTGGTTTCTCCTGTTAAAACTAAGATCCCGGTACTTCCGTTATTGACCCCTGTAGCCACATCCGTGTATAAACGGTCTCCAACAAACGCAATTTCTTCCGCCTGATAACCAGTAAGTTTCGTTATCATTGCAACTGTTTTATCTGTAGGCTTACCCATAAATTCAGGTTTAACTCCTGTGGACAATTCAATTGCTGCACAGATAGCTCCACAGTCCGGAATAAATCCTTCTTCTGTGGGACAGTTTATATCCACGTGAGTTGCAATAAATTTAGCACCATTCCGAATATATGTACATGCCCTTTCCAATTTTTCATATGTTATAGTCATGTCAAATCCAACCACAACAATATCCGGATTAGTCGTTACTAATGAAATTTCTGCATCTTTAAAACTTTTTTCCAGTTCTTTGGTTCCTAATAAATAAACGCTTGCACCATTATAATACGATTTAAGATACTCAATGGTTACATCACCAGATGTTAATATATCTTTTTTCTCAATATAACAGTTCATCTTTTTCAGCTTTTCTATATAATCTCTTGGAGCTTTCGAAGAATTGTTTGTAAAAAAGATAAATTCTCTTCCGGTTTCTTTTACATTATTTAGGAAGTCTAAAGATCCCTCATAAATCCTATCACCCAAATAAAAAGTACCATCCATATCTAATACAAATAATTTTATATCATTCATTGATTTCTTGTTTCCCATAAAGCCTCCCGCTTAAATTCTCTACAAATCCAGGATTTGTTGCAATTAAAGATTTGTTAAAATAAAGTTTGTTACAGCAAAGTTTATTTACAATATAGTTTTGTTGTAATCGAAGATTTCTTACAATCAAAGGTAAGTTGCAATTAAAGTTACTTAAATTAAAGTGCTTATTTAATCTAAGACTTAATTTTTATTTACCTTCTTGAGATTTAAGCCATTCTTTGCAAAGACCGGGATAGTCAGTAATAGCTCCATTACAGCCCCAGTCATATAGTTTCTTAAGACTTGCTTCATCATTTACAGTCCATACGTTTAATTTAACATTATGAGCTCTGCAATCTTCTATTATATCATCGTCCAAGCCTTCTATATCAGGATGATAGCATTCAAAATTATATTTGCTTACATAATACCCAGGGTTACCAATACCTCTTTTATTAACTAAAACTCCACATTCAATATTAGGAACCAATTCTTTACATCTAATTAGGGATAGATGATTAAAGGAGGAAAACATTACTTTATTCTCTATACCATATTTCAAAATCATATCAACTACTTTTTCTTCCAATTCCTTGTAATAATAGTGACCTGTTTTTAGCTCAATATTAGTTGTTACATCCTTATCTTTTACCCAGCTTACATATTCTTCAAAACTAGGTATGGGATTAAAACCATGTTTATCACCAAAGGTTGCCATAACATTAAACTTACGAAGTTCTTCAAAGGTATAATCTTTAACATTACCGGTTCCATCGGTAACCCGGTCAATGGTTTCATCATGAATAATAACTAAAACATTATCCTTTGTTAATTGAACATCCAATTCCAATTCATCACAGCCGGCTTCCACTGCCTTTTTAAAAGAAATCATTGTATTTTCAGGGTACTCTCCGCAAAAACCTCTATGTGCTATTACTTTCATTAATTGTTACCTCTCTTCTTATGCTATTTTAATATTTAGTCCTATTTTATTAGAAAAACTAATATTTGTAAATCACTAATTGGTAGTTTCTTCTTGAGGTACGTTATTCCAGTTATCATACTGATTAATAACAGTATAATTCTTTTGATTGTCCATTACTACCTTAACATTACCGTTTAACTCTGTGTGATAGTAAGCAGTTTCTGCTTTTACAAAATTATTATAAACAGACATACCATCTATTTTGTCATTCATGGCAACAACTATTTTGGCCTGAATGTTTTTAATCCAACGGTTAGAATTGGAGGTATCTACTCCATGATGGTTGGCTTTTATTACGTCCGACTGTAACTCATCTCCATAAGTCTTTACCATATCACGCTCCTTGGTAATATAAATATCTCCAGCAAATAAAGCCGTTGACTCTCCATATATGAATTTCATAACAATAGAACTATCATTTATGAATTGTGTACTGTTATTAGGATAATCCTTGGGATATTCAATTTCCGCCGGCGGATTATATATTTTAATTTGAATTTCGGATCCAAAGGTTAGTTCGTTTCCCTCTTCCAAATATTCCACCGGAATATTCCTTTTCTCAAGTTCATTTGCAAACTTTTTATATGTATTGGTAGTATACTCCACTTTATTACGATAAACCTTACCGATCTCAAACTTATCCGCTATGCCGAAAAAACCTCCAATGTGGTCAATATGAGGATGGGAAGCAACGAAATAATCAATCTTTTCAATACCCAGTTCTTCTAAGAAATTAATAATGCGGGGCGCACATTCAGGTAGACCTGCATCAATAAGCATCACCTTTCCATCTGGAGAAATTAAAAGTGAGGAATCTCCCGATTTATCCTCTGCACTCTCTATAGCAGGTAAATCAAGAAAATATATAGTAAATTTCCCTTCATCCTTTGACCGGTCGATAATTTCACTACGACGGTCAATTTGCTCCTCACTGCCTTCCCCTGCCTCCTGCTCCATTGTGCTAGCATCTTTCGAATCATTTGATTTGGAGTTACTTTTACATGCTGTTAAGCTAATACATATAGCCAACACAAATAACAATGGAAAGAATGCTTTTAATATTCTTCTTTTCATTCCACTCTCCTTATAGATATCTATTATTTCATTGCCGCCTTAGAATATCCAGTTAACATATATTTTTGGAATATAAAGAATAATATGATAACCGGTAACACTGCCATAACTGCACCAGCCATTATTTCATGGTTGTTCATGGTAGCCTGGCCTGCAAAGGTATTCTTAAGATGAGCCAAACCTACAGTAAGAACACGGGGCTGATCTTTTGCAATAATCTTTGGCCAGAAATAACTGTTCCAGCCAGTAGTAAAAGTAACTAAAGTTAAAGTAACGATAGTGGACTTACACATAGGAACTAATATCTTAAATATGACACCAATTCTGCCCATTCCATCTACTCTTGCAGCTTCAATATAGCTGCTGTCCACGGATAAGAAGGTCTGGCGCAGCATAAAAATATAGTAGGGCGAAACCGTATTAGGCAATATTAAACCTAAAAAGGTATTAGTGAGTCCCCATTTTGCGAACATAATATAAATTGGTATAAATGTTACCTGTATAGGAATCATTAAAGCACCTAATACAATCAGGAATAAGAAATTTTGACCTTTAAACTTTCCAATAGAAAAGCCATAGGCTCCAAGTATACCTGTTAAAATTTCTGATATTAATATTCCTGCTGTCATAATAATAGTATTAATATAGTATTTACCAAAGTTCGCCTTATTGAATACATTTACATAGTTTTCAAAATGCCATTCTCTCGGCCATAAGGTAGGAATACTTAATAATATTTCATCCTGGGATTTTACAGATGAAATTAACATCCAATAAATTGGAAATGCTACTATAATTGTAATAATGATTGCAACTACATATTGCAATACTTTAGCTGCCTTTTTTCTGGCAATAGCCGCATTGTTACTGCGGTAGTCCAAATTATTCATCGTACTCATTTTTATCCCCTTTCCTTTTCTAATCTCCGGTCATCACATTAAGAGTCATAGGTTACACTCTTTTTCGATATTTTCATGGTTAATGCAGTTACAACAAGTAAAATAAAGAAGAAAAATACTGCAACTACAGAAGCACGATCCATTCTGAAATCCTGCATTGCATATTTATATATCATATATACAATAACTTCAGTAGATCTGTATGGTCCACCACCTGTTAAAATATCTACGGATTGGAACACTTTCATTGAGGATATAAATGTTGTAACAAGTAAGAATAATGTAGTAGGTGAAAGCATTGGAATTGTAATTTTCCAGAATCTTTTGAAGCTGTTGGCACCATCTAAAGCTGCTGCCTCATAATAATCCTTGGAAATACTAAGCATTGCAGAAAGATAGATCATCATACCATATCCGATAGCTCTCCATCCGGTTAAAATAAGTACCGATATTAACGCTGTATTTTTATTTCCTAACCAATCAACTTTATCAATTCCTATGGTTCCGAGGAAGTAATTTAATATACCACTATCTGTATTAAGAATCCATATGAACACAACTGCTGCTGAAGACATGGCAACATATCTGGGCATAAATACCACTGCTCGCAGCACGGAGAATGTTTTCGTTATTTGGTTAAATAATAATGCAAAAAGTAATCCACCACCTAAAGTAATCACTATTTCCCCTAAGGAATAAAGAGCAGTAATTTTTAATGAATTTAACAAATACTTTGTACCGGAACCGGAAAATAACCATTCCCAATTCTTAAAACCAACATATTGATAACTATCATTAATTAAATTCCAGTCTGTAAAACTTATGCGAATTACTTCTACAATAGGATAATATGTAAAGATCGCCAAAAGTATCAATGCCGGCAAAACACAAGTAAAATCTTTAACTGATGAAATAGCGTAGGTACGATTCTTTTTTCTTTCAGGCTTTTGCTTTCTTACATCTGCATCCATATTTACGCCCCCTTTATTGAATTAATTTGAAAAAGGAACTCCTTTGGGTGTATGCCTTGCCAGAGGAGTTCCTTTTCATTAAGTTCTTCTGTCTTGGTTTACTTGGTCATTATTGATCTGCCAGTACTTCATTAATTTCTTCAGCCATATATCCCATTTGTTCTTTAACATCCTTCTTTTCAATAATTGTTTCGGCCATATAACTCTTCCAAATATCTGCTAACTGGCTCCAAGCTTTATGCTGAATTCTTGGATTAATTAAGTCAAGGTTATCAAAGATAGCCTGGAATGCAGGTTTTTCAGCTAAGAATTTCTGAGCTTCTTCTGTTTCAAGAACAGATTTTCTTGTAGGCATATATCCGGTATCTGTAGCCCATGTCATGTTAACTTCTTCACTTACAAGGTATTCTAAGAATTTAAAGGAGGCATTTTTAACAGCCTGATCATTCTTTGAAGGTACTAATAATACACAGCCGCCTACTTCAGAATTATTCGTCTTGTCACCTGGGTACCATGCCATGCCAACTTCAAAATCACATTTGTCAACATAAGTGTTATATAAAGAACTGGTATGTAAAACAGAGAATGCTTTCTTATCTATAAAGTTTTGGCGCATGATAGAGGATGCATCTTGACCGGTTGCCCAATATGCATATCCATTATCGCACCAGTCTTTAATTTTATTAGCAACTTCAACTGCTGCATCACCATCTAAATCTGTGGTAACTCCATCTTCATTTACAATGTTAACACCTTTGTTTAAATAGAAGGTTTCAAAATACCATTGATCCCATCCAGGAATAATAGTACCATAAACATCTGTAGTTCCATCTGCGTTAATTTTTGATACTGATTTTAAGAACTCATCCATATCGTCTATTTTAGCAGGTATAGTTACCCCTAATTCCTTTGCCATGTCTACGTTATAGTACATAACCTGTGTAGAAATTAAGAATGGAACGGATACTTGTTTTCCTTCATAAGAAGTAGCATTTATCAATCCCAAACCAAAGTCGTTCATATCCATGCCTGCTGCTTCAATATATGGAGTTAAGTCTTCGGTTAAACCGCTTGCGCCATATTCCGCAACATATGGAGTGTTAGCCACAACAACTCCAGGAAGCCCGGTTCCTGCTGCATGTGCTGCAACTAATGCCTCATTAACATCGGAATAACTTCCAATATATTCGGCTTCTACTGTAATTAAATCCTGGGAACTATTAAAGTCATTTACTACTTTTTCAACTACATGGGAATATTGTTCTTCCAATGCATGCCACCATTTAATCGTAATAGGTTCTTTTACTTCATATTTTGATGTGTCTACAGGCTCTTTTTTTTCTTTGCCGGTTTCGGTTTGTGTTTCCGCTTTGTTGCCCGTTTCTTCTGACTTCTTCTTTCCACACCCCGCCAACATAGTAATGCAAACTGTTAAAACTAGAATTACCGCTAATAATCTCTTTTTCATAAACCTTCCCCTTTCAATTTTAATAAAATGGTCACTCCTATAATTTATAATTATATATGATAAGCGTGAATCTTCATGTGCCGTCTGCAGCTTCCAAAACAGACCTGCAACAAAGTACTAAGAATAAAAATCATGATAATGGAAGTGTGAGTATAAAACTTTCATTCTTCACCTCCTATATTAAACTTATACTCTTTTCTTTATCTCCATTCATAATTCATTTGCATATCGCCTTATCATATATTATTAACCAGCAATAAAGATACCAGCTACATACATATATCTTGATCAGATTACTGATTCACATATTGGCTTTTTATAAGCAATAATGGGCACAAAAAAAAGAACAAACAAGCTTGTCTCTCAGGAGCAGATAGACATAGTCTTCCCTCCTAAAGCAAACAGCTGCTTCTTCTCTCATTCTCTATCGCAACTATTATCTCTTATAATTTTATGCACATTATAACACTATATCTATAACAATGCAAGTTTTATTTGACCTTTATGTGCAATTTTAAATAAATATACTAAATCACCAAGAATTTGTTTAAAATTTATACAATATATTTAATATATTAAACTATTTATCGTTAATTTCTTACAACTATTTTATCTTTTTCCCTTTTTCTTACCGAAGCATTATTTTACATCTGTCTCAACTGCATTAACAAATTTTCTAAATACACTTAAATAGCAGAATGAACTTACATAAGCAGCAAAACTGACAAGTGCAAATATAAAATATGGAGCAGTATAGATTATCAATCCTCCGATTGCCAATATTATAATAATTAAAATCGTGATTGGCAGATTTCCTACTCCCATAATACATGCATTCTTAACCACTTCTTTTACATTCATTTGAAAATAGGCCAATACCGGAAAAAGATAAACACAGATTATAAAATACATAATACCAATGGCTGCAATTGCAAAGAAAAGAAATTTACCAGTTTGGGTACCCATTCGCAAACATATGTATCCATCTATTACTAAGAAGCCGGCTCCCAGTAACATAAAAATCCAAAGCAGAGTAGATTTAACAAAATTATTCTTAAATGTTTTGAAAAAAGATTTTAACACATAACCCTCTCTATTATCTGCCATTTTTAAAGTATAATCATATAAGGCAGTTGTGGAAGCTCCTATGGTTATAATAGGAATGCAGCATATAAGCCATATTAATCCAACAAATAATATGTTGGTCATATTGGTCATAAATTCCCAGAAAGAATTTTCAGGATTAAATAAATTTTTAAGCATCTCAAAACCTCCCATCGCTAATGAACAACCTACACTCCGTTAAGGAAGCGACACCTTTCTTTGTATTTTTCTTTCTTACATTGCATACCAAAATACACTATGCTAAAATATAGCTATACTAACAAAGGAGAAAAGCATATGGATAAGAAGAAATGTACCGTTCATTTTTCCAATGAATCCGGTAAATTAAAACAAATGAACCTAAGACAAAAAATAGGATATATATGGGACTATTATAAAAGTTATTTATTTCTTCTAATTCTTGCCGCCTTAGTTATATTCTATATTGCTGATGCCTTACACCAACGTTCCAGAGAAATTGTTTTGCAAGGCTTTTTTTCCAATGATGATAATAATCTGTTTGATGCCAAGGTCATTGAGGAAGACTTCGGCAAATACTTAACCCTTGGTCCGAAGCAGCGGGTTGTTTTCGATGATTCTCTATATGTAGAGCTGGATTCGGATTCCGAGTATGTGGTTGCAAGCCAAGGTAAAATATCTGGCTATATTGCAGCTAAAGAACTGGATTTTATTGTAACCACTCCTGAACTGGTACAGCACTATAGTACCCATATCCCTCTTATGGATCTTGAGGTCTTTTTTCCCAATAACTTGTTAAAAAGTATAAATGGACATTTGCACTATGTAGAAGGAACCGATTTGGTTAAAAAGGCTTATGCCCTTGATTTATCCCAATCCCGTTTTATGAAAAATGTAGATTACAAAGGGGATACTCCCTACTACCTTATCATTCCCTCTAATGTATCAGCGTCAGAGACATTATTTTCTTTTATCAAATACGCTTTTGGTCTTTAATCGTTATTTATTGGTATGTATTAAATTTTTCCCATAATTCCATAAATCTGTATCAGTGGTTGATACAGCTATGGCACCCGATTCAAGGGACAATTGAATATCTTCCTCATCGCTGATTAACCCTCCTGCTATAACCGGAATATTAGAAGCTTTCGTTAAATTTTTTAATATTTTGGGCATTACACCGGGAAGAATTTCGACAAAGTCAATCTGACTTTTATTAACGTGAACATGAAAGTTCTTATAGGCTATGGAGTCAATCATAAAAACCCTTTGAATTGTCATTAAGCCTCTTTCTTTGGCGGATTTAAGCATATTAGATTTAGTACTTATGATTCCATCTGCCAAGGTATTGCTTGCAATAAATTGAACGGCTATATCGGAATTGGATAAACCTTCAATAAGGTCTACGTGAACAATTGCAATCTTTTTGGCGGATTTTACGGTATCTACAATTCCTTCAATGGTACATATATTACCATGAAGGATAAAAACTACTTCACATTTTGAATTCAAACAAGCTTTTAATCCCTCCTCATTCTTTATTGCTGATATAATTGGGTATTTTTTAAGACTCTCATATATATAATTCATTTCTGCACCATTTTCCTTTAACCTAATACGATTGATTTAACCCTCTAAATTTAAACTGGTATCATTATATCAACATTCATATGGAAAAGCTATAAATATATATACTTTTGCTATATTTTTTTAAAATTGCCACTTTCTTTTCTTAATTTTTAAACACTAACTGCAAATATTTCCTTTAATATCTGTATTTTAATTAAATTATATTGTATTTTTTCTGTATTCATTGTTAAAATTGACCTTTTCATTCTATCTATTCTTTTTTATTCCATACATCTATGAATGAGATAAACTCTCCTGACATAATTTAATAGTAAGTCAAAAACTTAAGTATTTCTTAAAAATTGGTATTTTTATTGACAGATAATAGCAACTAATATACTTTTGTATATGAGACAATTTACTTATGAAATTATTTTAAAAGAAATGGGAGTTTTCTAAATTGAATTCTCTCAGAAAGGCTTGGTACATATAATGAAACAAAGAAAAAAGCATCTTATATTTTCCCTTCTTTTACTTCTTCTTATCACCTTTCTAATAGGTTGTTCCCAACTTGAAGGTAAAAAGAAAGATGGAAAGGAATTTGACAAATTCTTAGATGAAATATTTCAAACGGAAGTACAAAAAGATACACTTACTTTAAATTATTCTTTGGCACACCCGGAGAATTACGGAATTACGGATCCTAAAGTCTCTCTGGGGCATTATTCTGTAAATTACTTAAAAGATATGTTAGTCTCCTCTGAAAACTACTTAGCAAGATTAGAAGAGTATGACTATAATTCTTTGTCAGACTCTCAAAAACTGACCTATGATATTTTAAAAATGGATTTAGGTTTAGAGAAAGAAATGGGTGACTTAATTCTATATAATGAAATTCTGGGACCTACTACAGGAATTCAGGCTCAACTTCCTGTTCTTCTGGCAGAGTATACCTTCTACGAGAAAGGTGATATAGAAACCTATCTTGCATTACTTCCAAAGGTACAGGATTATTTTGACGAAATCATTGAATTTGAAAAAGAAAAATCCGCATCAGGACTTTTTATGAGTGATGAAGTTGCAGATAGTATTATTGAACAATGTGAAGCGTTTATTGCAGATAAAGAGAACAATTACTTAATAGATGTTTTTAATGATAAGATAAAAAGCTATAAGGGATTAACGAAAACGGAAATTGCCTCATATACAGAAACAAATGAGAAAGCGGTTAAAAATTATATAATCCCTGCTTATGAGAACTTAATATTTGCTTTAACCCAATTAAAGGGCACCGGAACCAATGATGGAGGCCTTTGTAATTATGAACATGGCAGAGAATTCTATGAATATTTAATGAAAACAAATACCGGCTCCTCTAAGTCCGTGCCGGAGCTTAAGAAAATGCTGGATGAAAACATCAGTGGTAATATGCTAAAACTTACCTCCCTTATGATGAAAGATCCTTCCATGGCAGACAAGGTTATGTCTTTAGAATATCCGTTAACGGATCCTTCTGAAATCATCGATTACTTAAAAAAAGAGATTAAGAAAGACTTTCCGGCATCTCCTGCAGTAGGCTGTTCCATTAAATATGTCCACGAATCCTTACGGGAGCACTTAAGTCCTGCAATGTACTTAATACCCCCTATTGACAATTATAAAGATAATGTAATTTATATTAATAATAATCCCTCCTATGATTTATCACAAATCTTTACCACAATAGCACATGAAGGTTACCCCGGCCACTTATACCAATCCGTATTCTTTAGAAATCTGGAGCCTGCACCTATTCGAAGTTTATTAAACTTTGGTGGCTATGTTGAGGGATGGGCAACTTATGTGGAATACTATTCTTATTACTTAGCCGGTTTTGATAAAAATGTAGCGGAGTTTTTAGAAGCAAGTATGGCAGCTAATATGTCTCTCTACTGCCGTTTGGATATAGGTATCCATTATGAAGGCTGGACTCTTGCAGAAACTGCAAGTTATTTAAAATCCTTTGGAATCAACAACTCTACAACAGTTAAGCTTTTATACCAAACTATGATTGAAGAACCTGCTCTTTATCCCCAGTATGGTATTGGATACTTAGAATTTCTGGAATTACGAAAAACTGCTGAAAAAGCATTGGGTGATAAATTCGTTTTAAAAGACTTTCACGAGTTTTTGCTAAACCTAGGTCCTGCACAGTTTGATATAATTGGCGACCGCTTAAATACATGGATAGAAGAACAAAAATAACTTGATAATAATAAAACCATGCCTTGTAAGTCAGACATGAAACTATGTCTATTAACAGAGTGTGGTTTTTCTATTTTTATATCCCCTTAACCAAACAAATTAATAAGTTTTTATTTTCAAATCGTAAAATTGTTAAATTTTTAACTAAAATTTATTAATTTTTTATTAGATTTATTGACATTTGCCAAATAGGATTCTATACTTATAATTGGTATATTTTTTATATCAAATACATGAAATATTTTCACAAATCATTTATTTTTTATGTATTGATAGAAAATATATATACATTTTATAATATAGGAGGATATGGTAATGTCTACAAAAGCTTATTTTAAACGCGATGAAATTGGCGCTGGAAAACCAGGTTTTTCTAAAACACGTTCTATTATTGAGGCGGCGTTCTATGGAAACAATGTAATTAAAGTAAATACATTGAGAGAAGCATATGAGCTTGCAAAAAACTCTCCTGGCACAATAGTTACCGATATGCCTGTATTTAGAGGCGAGGAATTTGGACTTGAAAAAGATGCAAAGGTTCTTTTATTTAATGATGGTTCTGTAACAGGCCGTTGTGCCGCTGCTAGAAGAATTGCTGGGGAGCCTGGTGTGGATTGTAATGATTTAGACTTAAAACTTATGAATGCGGTATATGATGCCAGATATTCTATTATGTATCATGCAGAAGTTTTTATCGGTTTAGATCCTGAGTTCATGGTAAAAGCACACCTATTAATTCCTGAAGGCGAAGAAAATATACTATATTCATGGATGCTCAACTTCCAGTATATGTCCGATGAATACGTAAGAATGTACAAAGAATCCAAACCAATAGCCAAAGAAACTGATATATATATTTTCTCCAATCCACAGTGGAAACATCCTGAACATCCCCTAGGTCTGACCTATTTTAACACCGGCACTAACTGTGCCGCACTTCTGGGTATGAGATATTTTGGTGAACATAAGAAAGGTACTCTTACTATTGCCTGGGCAATTGCCAACCGTAACGGATATGCTTCCTGCCATGGCGGACAAAAGAGATATAACCTGTCCGGAGGTAAATCTTATGTAGCTTCTGTATTTGGTTTATCCGGTTCTGGTAAATCTACTATTACCCATGCAAAACATGGCGGAAAGTATGATGTAACCGTTCTTCATGATGATGCATTTATCATTAATACAGAAACCAGTTCATCCATTGCCCTGGAACCTACTTATTTTGATAAAACACAAGATTATCCAACTAATTGTGAAGATAATAAATATTTATTAACTGCACAGAATTGTTCTGCAACCTTAGACGAGGATGGCAAAGTAGTTCTTGTAACAGAAGATATTCGTAACGGTAACGGCAGGGCCATTAAGTCCAAATTGTGGTCACCAAACCGTGTAGATAAGATCGACGAACCGGTTAATGCAATTTTCTGGATTATGAAGGATCCAACACTTCCTCCTATCGTGAAATTAAACGGTGCAGAGCTTGCTTCTGTTATGGGCGCAACTTTAGCAACTAAGAGATCTTCCGCAGAAAGACTTGCCCCCGGTGTAGACCCTAATATGTTAGTAGTAGAACCTTATGCCAATCCATTTAGAACTTATCCATTGGTAAATGACTATGAAAAATTCAAAAAATTAGTTGGCGAAAGAAACGTTGACTGTTACATAATCAATACAGGTGAATTCATGGGCAAGAAGGTAAAACCATCCGATACTCTGGGTATACTGGAAACTATCGTAGAAGGTAAAGCAACTTTTAAACCATGGGGACCTTTTTCACAAATGGAAATTATGGAGTGGGAAGGCTTTGTTCCTGATCTAAATGATGAGGAATATAAAGCACAACTGAAGGCCAGATTAGAAGACAGAGTTAAATTTGTGGAATCCAGAGACGAAGCAAAAGGTGGTTTTGATAAATTACCAGAAGAAGCACTGGATGCATTAAAGAAATTAATTATAGAATTAAATTAGTAAAATAAGCACTGAAATAATGTCATTCTGAACCCAGGAAGGAATCTCATATGTATGCGTATACTTATGAGATTCCTTCTTAAGTTCAGAATGATTTATTTTAGGAGATGTTTTAGAATAATATATTGGTTATAACGGTGCTTGCTATAATCCCCACAAAGGTGGCAAAAAGGGCACCTACTAAGGTATATCTGGTTTTCTTTACTCCGGCTGTCATAAAATAAATACTCATGGTGTAAAAAACTGTTTCCGTACAGCTCATGATAATGGAGGTAAGCCGGCCCAAATATGAATCCGGTCCATATTCTTTGAATATATCCAAAACTAAACTGGTTGCCGCAGAGGAAGAAAATAGCTTTACGGTAACCAGGGGTACTAGTTCAGAAGGAAAGTGTAGAATCTGGGTAAGGGGTTTTAGTAAGGTAGATAGAAGATTTAAAGTTCCTGATGACCTTAAGATTCCAATTGCAACCATTAAACCAATTAAAGTGGGTAATATATTAAGTACCACTTTAAATCCGTCCTCCGCCCCTTTGGTGAACTCACTGAATACCGGAACCTTCATTAGCAATCCAAAACCCACTATATAGAATATAACAAAAGGTATCATGTAATCCGATATGTACAACAAAAATCTCATATATCCTCCTCCAACATAAAAATAAGTGTTTTTCATAAAATAATCCATAAATTTTTACATTTTGCAAAGATTTCTCTATCCTTTTTTACATAAATAGTTTATAATGTAGTTAACGGGTCTTCCATAGTTTTCTAGCAACAACAGAGAATAGAATCCCTGCTACAGTAGATATTGCTGTTGCTACTAAGGCTGCTCCAAGAATTTCTGTTGGATTAACGGAACCGTATTGGCTTCGGTAAGCTATTATATTCACTGGTATTAATTGAAGAGAAGATATATTGATGATAAGAAAGGTGCACATATCACAACTGGCAATTTCGCTGTTATTATTTAATTTTTTAAGTTCTGCCATAGCTTTAAGTCCCATCGGTGTTGCAGCCCAGCCTAACCCTAAGATATTGGCAATGAAATTAGATGCAATATATTCATTCACAATGTGGTCTTTTGGCAAATCGGGAAATAGTAATCGGATGAGAGGTCTTAAAGCCTTTGTAAATGCTTCTGTGATTCCTGCACTTTTGGCGACCTGCATAATTCCGGTCCACAAGGACATAAAACCTAACATGGTAATGCATAATGTAACGGCCTCTTTTGCTGAATTCAGGGTTCCGGTACTGACTTCACCAATGGTTCCTGTCAGTACGCCCACAACAATACCAATTACAATCATAAATCCCCATAAATAATTTAACATAAGCCTGCTATCCTACTTGTTTTCTTATTATCCACTATATTCCTTTTGGATAAAAATAGTACAATATTCATAATTTTAGATAACAAATTTTAGATATATTTTATAATTTTACATTAATATCAAAAATATTCTAAAATATTTCCAATAATTATAAATAATTTATTGACTTTAGTTTTTGATTGTGATATTTTATATAGAGTATTATAGGAGGTACGCATATGAAAAGCACAGGAATTGTAAGAAGATTAGATGAGTTAGGAAGAATCACACTTCCTATCGAACTAAGAAGAACTCTAGGTGTAGGTGAAAGAGATCCACTTGAAATTTTTGTCGACGAAGATAGAATCGTTCTACAAAAATATGAACCTACCGACATATTTAGCGGTTCTAAAGACAATCTTTATGATTTCCACGGAAAGAAGATTTCCAAGGAATCTATTGTTGAACTTGCTAAGTTAGCTGGAATCATTGAGTAGTACTTATTAAAAGGGTTTCCCAAGGTAACTTGGGAAACCCTTTTTCTGTTTCATGTACTTATCTCTATCCGGGCCTTGCAAAATTCTCCCAGAAAAGTAAAGTGTATCTACAGCCTTGAATGTATGGCTCTTTTCCAGGATATTTTAGTAAGGTTTGAATAAGATATGAACATTATTCTGACTGTTGAAGTAATTGCTGGTATATTTCTCTTTTGGGAACCCCTCTATCTAAAGACACTGCTTTCATTGCCTCTTTTTTATCCATTCCCTGCTCTAAATACAGATTCATGTGTTCCTCTAAGGACATAGAAGACCATTGCGCTTGTTCTTCTTTTAGCATTTCTTCCCTTGGTTTTCCCTCTATCACCAATACAAATTCACCTTTTGCCTCTTCCTCACCATAATGTCTGATTGCTTCTAAAATAGTAGTAGGCATTACATTCTCATATCTCTTTGTAATTTCTTTTACTATGGTAATCTTTTCGTCTCCTAAGGCTTCATATAGCTCTTTTAAAGTCTTTAATAGTCTATGAGGAGCTTCATAAAGTATAATGGTTCTGGTTTCCTTTTGTAATTCCTTTAAAACCTGTTGTCTTTCCTTTTTATCAGAGGGTAAAAAAGCTTCGAAAGCAAACCTCCTTGTTGGCAGACCAGATAACGTTAAAGCAGTTACACAGGCTGCAGGGCCTGGAAGTGATGTTACTTCAATTCCTGCTTCAAGACTAAGCCTAACCAAGTCCTCCCCCGGATCCGATATACCAGGAGTCCCTGCATCGGTAATTAAGGCAATCGAAACCCCTTGCAATAATTGTTCAATTAACTGGGGTCCCTTTTCCTTTTTATTAAATTCATGATAGCTGGTCATGGGTGTTTTAATTTCAAAATGATTCAGAAGCTTAATACTGTGTCTCGTATCCTCTGCTGCAATCAAATCAACTTCCTTTAAGGTACGAATGACACGAAAGGTAATGTCTTCCAAATTACCAATTGGAGTAGCACATAAATATAATGTTCCCGGCATATAAAGCTCCCCTTTCCTTGCAATTTCTATATATAAGGTTCTAGGAATAGAACCTTATAGTTTTTTCTTTAACATTAATTATTAATTTAGTATCCGTAAATATCATAAATTTCATCGGTATACACATTTTGTTCCTTATAAACAACTAATGGTGATTCTACGGTAAGTCTTGATTTCCCGCCCTTCAAGCACTCAATTAATACCATATTAGGCTCTTTATCCAAAAAGGGATGTACCATTTTTAACCGTTTGGGTTCCAAATGATACTGGGTTAATTTATTCAGAATTTCTACCAGACGAAAAGGTCTGTGGACCATATAGAATCTTCCGTTTGGTTTCAGCACTTTTGCAGCTTCTCTTACCACATCCTCAAGACTGCATAAAATCTCATGTCTGGCAATTGCCTTGGGAAGATCCGGGTTAGTCAGCCCATGATGATCTGTCATATAGGGAGGATTACTGGTAACTACATGAAAGGAGGCTGCACCAAAAATTTTGGAGGCCTCCTTAATATCACCAACCACAATATCGATTTTCTCATCCAGATTATTAAGTGCAACACTTCTTTTTGCCATGTTAGCACTTTCTTCCTGAATCTCCAGTCCGGCAAAATGTTTTCCTTCTGTTTTAGCTTCTAAAAGGATGGGTATAATACCGGTACCCGTCCCTAAATCTAAAGCCAATTCCTCTTTTTTTACTTTTGCAAATCCGGATAAAAGTACTGCATCCATTCCAAAACAGAACTTCTTACTATTTTGTATAATCTGATAATTGTTTCTATGCAAATCATCTATTCTTTCATCCGGGAGTAAGATACGATTCCTATCCATTTCCTTGCCGTCCTTTATAGATAATCATTCATCATCCAGCTTAGATTTTGATTCTTTTTGTTCCAGTAATTCTAAAGCTCTTAATTCCTCATCAATGGTGATTTTTTCTTTCTTTCTCTTAGGTTTAAATTTAAGCTCTTCCACTTTATAATCTCTGGCTTCTTTTTCATCATTTTCCAAGGTTACTACAACTTTAACAATTTGTTTTAAAACACTGACGCTTTGTACTTCGCCCTTTAAGCCATCCACAGTTGTTACCATATCACCTGGATTCGGAAGTTTACTGTTTAATTCTTCATAGGCTTCCTCTTCGTTTTTCAGGCAGCACATTAGTCTTCCGCATACTCCTGATATCTTTGTTGGATTCAGGGAGAGATTCTGTTCTTTTGCCATCTTAATAGATACCGGAGCAAAATCAGCCAAATGGGTATGACAGCATAATGGTCTTCCGCAGATTCCAATGCCTCCCACGATTTTTGTTTCATCCCTTACTCCAATTTGGCGTAATTCAATACGTGTTTTAAATACAGATGCCAAATCCTTTACCAGTTCTCTAAAGTCGATTCTTCCATCTGCTGTGAAATAGAATAATACTTTATTGTTGTCAAAAGTATACTCCGAATCGATTAATTTCATTTCTAATCCATGCTTCTTAATCTTTTCAAGGCAAATATCAAAAGCTTCTTTTTCTTTTATTTTATTCTTAGTTTCAATTTCATCGTCTTCCGGGGTTGCAGAACGTATAACCGGTTTTAGAGGCTGGATAATTTTATCTTCCTCCACATCCCTTGGTCCAAGTACAACATAGCCATATTCTACTCCCCTTGCTGTTTCTACAATTACTCTATCCCCTTGTTTTATTTCATATCCGGCAGGATCAAAAAAGTATATCTTACCTGCCCGTCTAAATCTAACACCGATTACATTAATCATTTCCATTCTCCTTTATGGTAAGCAGCATAAGTTCCATCGTTAAATCAAAATTCACATTTGCATTCAGTCTGACCTTCGCTTTTTCCATAGCTGCTATAATCTTCTCAATACCCTCATAACTGCGCTTATTCGCTTGTTTTGATATGTCCTGGAATTCACTTTTATATATTAATAGATTCGGATCATTGGTTACCTTAAATAATAGTACATCCCGGTACCATAAAATCATTAAATCAATATAATCAAAAACCCGTACTTTATTTTCTGAAATTTTCTTTAAACCATCTATTATTTCATAAAGCTCCATATCATCTATGTATTTCAAGAGATGGAGCACATCTTTCTTCATTTCCGCAAATTCTTCTGAAGAAGAATATTGTATTGCTTTGCCTAAGTTACCTTGGGCAAAAATGGTACTAAGTTCCGCCTGATAGTCAGGAATCTGATAATGTTCCATCAAATAATCTACTATAAGTTCACTATCTATTGGTTTCAGATGCAATGTAACACATCTGGATAAAATAGTTGGAAGCAGTGAATTAAGATTATTGGTTAATAGCAATATGATACCATATTGGGGCGGTTCTTCTATTGTTTTCAGCAGGGCATTCTGAGCTTGCTCCGTTAATTTCTCTGCTTCATCAATAATATATATTTTATAGGGGCTGCTATAAGGTTTTATCTGAATATCGTTATTTAACTGAATTCGAATATCATCAATTCCTATACTGGCTTTTTCATGTGTAATACGTATAATATCCGGATGACTATCAGAAGCTGCCTGAATACAAGATTTACAGATGCCGCAGGATGTTACCTGAGTTACATCCTCTATATTACCTTGTTTTATCTGCTCACATTGTAAAGCCATGGCAAAAGCATTTGCAAGCATATTCTTACCGGAACCATCTTCACCTGCAAATAAATAGGCATGGGATACCTTACCGGTTCCGATTGCAGTTTTTAAATGTTCTATAATTTGTTCATGACCAACAATATGATTAAAATCCAACATGAAATCCCCCGCTTTCACTACGCAAGTATGTCCAACAAAAGTCCCCGTATTTCATCAATTCGGCTAAGAATCGCTAAATGATCCTTTTCTTCCTTTATTAACTCCCCGGCCAATTCATCCAAGTTTTGGTCAATTAAACGAATGATTCCATATACACGGTGCCTTCCTCTTCGGTCAAGAAAGTTCTCCCTGGAAAACTTATGGGAACGGTTCACAATTTCATTCATAAAATCGTGAATTAACTGGCGATACCGCTTCATGTCCCGAATATCCATACGTTTGCCCAACTGCTTTCCATGCTGAACAATATCCTCCATCAAAAGGTTCAGCCTTGCCTGTAATTCCTGTTCCTGTATATTGCTAATTAGGGTAAACTTAAAAGTTCCATCCGCTTCCGGTACTGGAGCCTTTTGAACAACGTTTTGAATTGCCTGTGCTTGATTTACCTTAATATCCATATACTCACCGCCTTAATTAATCTTATCTTGTATTTTCCTCATTACGTTTTTATTATATCATGAACGAAAAACCGTTCATGATCTTGGCACTCCACTCAGAATATGCAAGCGAGCTTGCACCTTCTTCATTACGTTTTTATTATATCATGAACGAAAAAAATGTTCATGATCTTGGCACTCCACTCAGAAAATCCAAGCAAGCTTGTATTTTCCTCATTACGTTTTTATTATATCATAATATTTTAACAATAAACAGATATAATTTCTAGCAGAATTTAACACCCATTTTCATTTATGGAGAGATGCTTTTCCACATCCTGGATAATCTCCCATAAACATTGGTCAAAATCATGATTCTCATATCTTTTGTTAATGCCCAGTTTTTTAAGGTTCTCTTCTGAGAAGTCTGCTTCATCTGCCAGATATCTTCTGCATAATTCAGCGTATTTGGGGCTTTTCTGCTGCTTTTCCCTCTGAAGCGCTCTCTCTAACCTTATGCTGTCTTCTACCTGTATATAAAGAGGAATAACAGCCTTTTCTCCATAATAACTTCTAATCTGTTCAAAAGATTCCAAGGTTCCAATGAGAACGTAATTTGAGATGCTTAAATCAATTTGTCCGTCATCAACGGTGAAATAATCCCATATACCGTGTACTGTTTTATAGGCTCTGTGTTCAATTACTTTGTTACTTTCCTGTAATTGCTGTAATCTTTCACGGCTGACAAAGAAATATTCTATCCCCTCTGTCTCTCCTTCACGTATTGGCCTTGTCGTATACGTAACAAATGATTTTAGATCAAGTTGTTTATTCTCTTTTAATGCTTTAAATATGGTATCTTTTCCTGTTGCACTTTTTCCCATTACTACAAATATCTTAGACATGAATTGGTTCCTTTCTGTCTTTTCTCAAGTTTAATCAATCTATAGGATAACTTTAATATATTGTCCTTTTTCATCTTGTAATCCCTGCAAATGCAATCCTTCCCTTTGATAAGAATAAATATCTTCCAAAAGAGACTTGCTTATTCTCTCACCCGGTACAAGGAGGGGTATTCCCGGGGGGTAAAGATATACATAATCCCCTGATATTCTTCCTTCACTTAATGTTAAAGGAATACTTTCCTGTAAACAGTTATCTGCCTTCCAGGATGACATTACCCATTCCGGAACCTCTGTTTTATCTGTCAAATGCTTTCCTGGGATCGCTGATATACTTTCCAGTTTTTTGTCTATATCCAGTAATGCTTCCGAAAGCCTGTGAAGTCCTTCCGTGGTATCACATATACTGGTCATTCCCAGTACATAATCCTTTGTAACCATTTCCATTTGTATTTTATATTCCTTTAAAAGCATATCATATAACTTGATACCGGATATATCGGTATTTTTAACGGAAATCGTAATTTTTGACGGATCAAATTTATAAAATCCATAGTTTTTTATATTATCCGGAAACAGTATCTTTAAATTCTTTAATGCCTTCATATGGTCATAGAAGTTCTGAAGCAGATTATAATACCGATCAAATAATTCTTTTCTCTTATCCAGTAACAGAGTAATACATCTGTCAATACTAGCCATTAAAAGATAAGAAGGACTGCTTGTCTGATAGATGCCCAGATACTTTTTTATCTTTTCGTAATCTACCAAATCACTATTAACATGAATAAGACCGGTTTGAGTAAAGGCTGGAAGTGTTTTATGAAGGCTGTGTATTACTATATCTGCTCCTGCCTGAATAGAATTATCGGGGAATCCGGTATGAAAGCCTAAATGGGCTCCATGGGCTTCGTCCACAAGTAAGGGTACCTTATGCTTGTGTGCTATTCTGCTGATAGAGGGTATGTCCGATATTACCCCTTCATAAGTAGGGGACGTAAGAATAATAAGTTTAATATCCTTATGCTTTATCAACAATTCTTCTATTTTTTCAGGAGAAATTCCACCATTTATATTAAAATGGGTGTCTGCTTGGGGATAAATATAAACGGGATGCAGTTCATTTAAATAGATACCATGGTAGACTGCTTTATGGCAGTTACGTGCTACCATTACTTTGTCTCCCTTATTAGCAGCTGCTCCAATAGCTGTAAGTAAACCTGCCGTACTTCCCCCAATTAAATAGTTGGTATGTTTTGAATTATATAACTTTGCAGCCTGTTCCATTCCTTCCAATAAGATTCCTTCTGCATGATGAAGATTATCAAATCCCTCTATCTCTGTTATATCAATGGAATATGGATTTGTCATGGAGAAAGCGGCATTTCTTTTATGCCCCGGCATGTGCATAGGATAGTAATCATCCCTACTGTATTCAATTAATTTATCATATAAATTCATATGTGCACCGCCTTTCATGGATTGTTTCTATTTTAACCAATAAGTATTGTTTATTCAATCATTTTATTCATTTCTTCCTGTATCATACAAGTTTAGATAAAGAAAAAAGCCTCCATTAAAATAGGATAAAGCAAATTTCATATCCCATTTTAATGAAGACTTAATGTATCTTACTTCATGTAGCCGCCTTTCATAGGTGAAACTGCATGTTTAGCAAATATATTCAATACACCGGATTCATATTTTTCTTTTTTAGGAACCCAATTTTGTTTTCTTAGCTCTAATATTTTACCAATTTCTTCCTTCTGGCATCGTTTTCCCTTTATACCTACGATTTGTAATATCCTATTTTCTATATCAATTTCAATTAAATCCTCTTCTTCTACAAAAGCAATAGGCCCTCCTTCTGCTGCTTCCGGTGATACATGTCCAATCGCCGGTCCTTTGGAGGCACCGGAGAAACGTCCATCGGTTATTAAGGCTATGGTGCTTGCTAATTCCGGATCAGAAGATATGGCTTCCGTGGTATAGAACATTTCCGGCATACCGCTTCCTTTAGGGCCTTCATTTCTTATAATAACTGCGTCTCCGGGATTGATTCTTTTCTCTAAAACAGCGGCAATAGCATCTTCTTCGCATTCAAAAGGTCTGGCTTTTAAGATAGCTTTATGCATCTCTTTTGGTACTGCGGAGTGTTTTACAACAGAACCCTCCGGTGCTAAATTACCTTTTAATATGGCTATGGTACCTTTATTTCCAATTGGATTATCATAAGGACGTATAATATCTTCCCTTTTTCGTCCTGCCTTTTCTAAATACTCATAGCATTTCTCATAATATCCGTTACTCTTTAGTTCCTCCAGATTTTCACCTAAAGTTTTACCGGTTACGGTCATAACATCCAAATGTAATTTACTCTTAATTTCTTCCATTACTGCCGGAACTCCCCCTGCATAATAAAAATATTGTGCAGGCCACTTTCCTGTAGGTCTGATATCCAGAAGGTAATGAGCTCCTCTGTGTAACCGGTCAAAAGTATCATTGTCTAATTCCAGTCCAAATTCCTGGGCTATGGCAGGTATATGAAGAAGACAATTGGTGGAACCGGATATGGCAGCGTGTACCATAATAGCGTTCTCAAATGACTTTATTGTAACAATATCTCTTGGTTTTAATCCCATTTTAGCCAAGTTCACTGCCTGCTTTCCGGTTTCTTTTGCAAAAGTAAGTAAATCCTCACACATAGCAGGCATTAAGCCACTTCCCGGCAGCATAAGTCCAAGAGCTTCTGCCATAACCTGCATGGTAGAAGCAGTTCCCATAAAGGAACAGGCGCCACAGGAAGGGCAGGCATGGAGTTTGTAATACTGAAGCTGATCTTCGGTAATCTCGCCTCGCTGATACATAGCACTGTAAGCTCCGATTTGCTCTAAAGTAAGTAAATCAGGTCCCGCATCCATAACACCTCCCGTAATCATAATGGAAGGTATATTTAATCTGCCAACTGCCATTAGATGGGACGGAACTCCTTTATCACAGCTTGCAACAAATATGCCACCGTCAAAAGGAGTTGCATTTCCGTGAATTTCAATCATATTTGCAATCATATCTCTGGAGGCTAAGGAGTAATTAATACCATCATGGCCCTGAGCCATTCCATCACAAATATCCGTAGTAAAGTATCTGGCAGGCTTTGCATTCATCTCACGCACTCCCTGGGCTGCCTCTTCTACTAACTTTAATAAATGGGCACTGCCCGGATGGCTGTCACCAAAGGTACTCTCTATCATAATCTGAGGTTTGCTTAAATCTTCCACTGACCAGCCCATGCCCCTTCTTAAGGGGTCTAGTTCTGGTGCTATCTTTCTTAATTTCTGACTTGTTAATTCTTCTGTTTTTATCATATCTATTCCTTTCCCTTTTCAGGTCTCTTACTATACATAATTATAATTTACAGAAACGGCTCATACATTGGGATATAAAATTACCTATTCATATTTACAAAAGGGCTGTTGTAAACTAAAACACTCATTGTCCAAGAACCCTGATTTTGCTTTAATTACAACAACCCCAATTATTAATTTCTTCAAATATTTAAGCTTATGGAAATATACCTATAAAATAATCTGAAATTATTTTATTATAATTAGTTTTTCTCCTGCTTTTATATTTTGTTCGGGTATAGCTTCAATTGTTTCATATTGGTCAGAATTAGTTACAACAATAGGAGTCGTTATATCATATCCTGCATTTTTGATTTCTTCTATTTGAAATTCAATTAGCAGGTCTCCAACGGAAACTTTATCACCTTCGGATATATTTGACTTAAAATATTTTCCTTCTAATTCTACCGTATCAAAACCCAGATGGATTAAGATTTCAAGCCCATCATCACTTTGTATACCAATAGCATGCAATGTTGGGAAGATATTAAGGATAGTTCCGCTAACAGGTGATACCAATCTTCCTTCCGAAGGAACTATTGCTGCTCCTTTACCTAATATTCCATCTGCAAATACCGGATCTTTTACATTAGACAAAGGAATAACTTGTCCATTTAATGGAGAAAAAACAACTTTCTCCTTTGGTTTATTCTGAAATAATTTCATAAATCCCATTATAAATGCCCTTTCCATATTCATATTAGATTTTCATTATAGAAGCATGTATAAAAGATACAGTTTATATTACAATTAATTAAGTTCCGGCCAATAATCTTTATTTGCTTTAATCAGTTCATCTAAAATCTCTTTTGCCTTAAAAGCAGAAGGTACCGTCTTACTAAGTGTGAGAGCCATAAGTGCCTTTTCATAGGAATGTTCCACTGCTGCTTCTACAATAAGCTTTTCAACAGCATACTGCTGTTCAATTAACGCTTTATGGAAGGCTGGTATTTTACCTACTCTAACTGGCTCAGGTCCGTCAGATGTTATATATGCCGGTATTTCTACCATAGCATCCTCAGGCAGGTTCATAACTGCTCCTTTATTCTCAACCATAACTAAAAATCGTTTCCTTAAATTATAAGCAAGTGACATGGCAACGTCAACAATAAATTGACCGTGAACTCCGGTATAGAAAGAAGATAAGTCCACTTCGCCAGTCTTATTATACTCTTCTACCGCATCAAAAATTCTCTTTTCTCTTCCTTCCATTACTTCATTTGCTCTTGTATGCTCTACATTTGTATGCTCTACAACAGAATCTCCCAGCAAATAGTACTGTAAATAAGGATTTGGAATATAATCCGGGAACATTTCCATCATATACTGAATATTCTTCCAGTTCTTAATCCAGGAAGGATCGGAATGCTGTGCATCTACCTTAGTCATATCCTCAACAAGTAAACCATGTTTGATTGCATGCTGTCTGATCTCATCGGTACGGTCAACACCATCTACCGTGATTTTTGTAAACCATCCAAAATGATTTAATCCAAAATAATCAACTACCAGCTTGTTTCTGTCTTCCCCGATTACTGCTGCCATATTTCTTATGGTGGCCACCGGCATATCACATATATTAATAATACGTGCATTTGGTCTTAACTTTTTCATTGCTTCTGCAACCACTGCTGCAGGATTTGAGTAATTAACGATCCAATGTTTCGGACTTGCATATTTTTCAACAAGGTCAATTAATTCAGCCATTGGATATATGGTTCTAAGTCCATAAGCTAAACCACCTGGTCCGCATGTCTCCTGGCCTACCACACCATATTTTAGAGGTATCTTTTCATCCAGTTCCCTCATTATATTCTTACCAACCCTCATTTGGGCAAAGATAAACTCTGCATCTGTAAATGCTGTTTCCGGATCTGTAGTTGTAAGAACTTTTACTTCCGGTGCAAATTCTTTAACGACTTCCTTTACAATAATTGCAACTTTATCTTGTCTGTCACCGTCATTATCATATAATCTAAGTTCTGCTAAAGGAAATTCCTCTTTTTTCGCTAATAAGCTTTTTACAATTCCCGGAGTATAAGTACTTCCACCGCCTGCAATTGTTAATATAAATTTATGCATAAAATCATCTACCTTTCTATCAATGGGGACTGCCTAAAACCGGCAGCTGTCACTATAAACTTTGTTACTCCGGTCTTGTTATTCTTTTTCACCGGTTATGCCAAGTTCACTGTCTACTGCTTTTCTAACTCCATTTACTTTCAAACCATAAACTACTTGTACATTTTCGCCTTTTATTACAACCGCATTGGCCTCTGTTTCATTTTTTAAAACATCTTCTTTCACCAAATCTGTATTCTTTAATATAAGTCTTAATCTTGTATAACAGTTATCTACTTTCACAATGTTTTCTGCACCACCCAGTGCTTCAACAACTACTGCACCTATATTAGAAACTGGAGTTTTTGCAGAATCAACTGCATTATTTCCGGCGACTTTTTCCTTATATTCTTTCTTGGAGTAAAGTTTCATTTCCTTACCTTCATCTTCTCTGCCGATAGTTTTGAAGTTGAATTTCTTAATTGCAAATTTAAATACAAAATAATAAATGAAAAATTCTGCAATACCGATTGCAATATAGATTGGCCAACGTGTTTTTTCAATACCTAAAGGTAAATTATATAGCACGAAATCGATAAATCCATTTGGTCCGATCGCTCTGCTTCCTAATACATTAAATGCTACCATACCAACACCGGTAAGTACTGCATGCATTACAAATAATACCGGAGCTACAAACATGAAGGAGAATTCGATTGGTTCTGTAACACCTGCTATAAAAGCAGTAAATGCTGCAGGAATTAAGATTGCTTTTACTTTTGTTTTATTTTCCGGTCTTGCAGTATGATACATTGCCAAACATGCACCAACTAAACCGAACATCTTAGATAAACCTCTTGCATCCCAAACTACAGATGGAGATAGCACCTTTACTGTGGCATCTGCCATTTCAGCAAAGTATATATTTCTGGAACCTTCTAAAATCTGTCCTCCTACTTCTGCAACACCGCCAAGAGGGCTGTAAAGGAATGGTGTATAAACCAAGTGATGCAGACCGGTTGGGATTAATAATCGTTCTAATGCGCCGTATAGGAATATTCCAAAGTTACCGGAATGCTGTATATAGCCTCCCAAACCAGATATACCGCTTTGAACAAAGGGCCATACAAAGGTAAGTACAATAGATAAAATAATAACTACAGGAATTAAGATAATAAATACAAATCTTGATCCGCCATAAATCTGAAATGCATTGTTAAACTCTGTTTCACAGAATTTGTTATGGACCTTGGCTGTTACAATTCCCAGTATGATTCCAAGGAATACACCCATATCAAGTATTTGCACACCTAACACCATGGCCTGACCGGATCCCCTAAGGGCATCTGCAGCCACTAACATACCTCTTAAATCCATAAATTTATTCATAGCATTAATAAATACTAAGAATGCCAATAAAGCTGTAAAACCTGCTTCTGATTTTTTCTTATCCGCTAATCCAACGGCCAGTCCAACGCAGAAGATAATACCTAAGTTAGTTAAAATAGCTACTAAAGAACCGGATAATATCTTTCCAAAACCGGTTGTAACCGGATTATTTAAGAAGGGTACTGCTTCTAACAACTTTGCATTGGTTAACACATTACCCAGGGCAATTAAAATACCTGCTATCGGTAAAATTAATACCGGTATAAACATACCCTTTGAAAATTTTTGTAACCCACCCATTACTTTTTCTTTCATGAAATTTCTTCCTCCTTTTAATTTAAGGTATCTCCTAAAGTGGTTATCTGCATTATAACAAGTGAGTAATTACCTGTATACGGATTGAGGCTTAAAAAAAACGTGTTATCCTAAATGGATACACGTTTCATTGTATATTGTTCTTTGTTTCTTCCAATAATATTTTATGATATTCATAAACAAGGACTTCAACTATCATAAGAAGACTTGGGAAAAAAGTATTGGGCATCATATTCCGGTCATCTAATTTATTACTGTCTTCGATTTTAAGTTTGATATCTGCTAATTTATTAATGCTGCTCTCTCTGTCATTGGTAAATGATATGGTAAATATATTGTTTTCTTTTGCCGTTTTTACTTTATCCAGTACCTGTTTTGTCTCTCCCGACCTTGATACAACCAATAAACATCCTATATAATCCAAGTTGTTCTCAAATACACCTACGGAATCCATACCACTGGCTAAAATACATTTCTTACCCAATACTAATAATTTTTTATAAATATATTCAGCCACAATGGCAGAAAATCCTGTAGCATAAATAAAGATAAATTTATCGCTCTCCTGATAAAGAATTTTTGCAAACTCTTTTAATTGTGGGTAATTAGAATTCTGCAACAAAGAATTGCTAAAAAAGTTATTAATAAAATCCGAGTTCTCATTTTCACCGGAATCTGCACTTTTTACAAGAGGCAGCAGCCGGTAATACATATCAATAAAACCGGCATAACCTAACTTCTTTGTTAACCGCATAATAGTAGAAGTGGATGTATAATTATTCTTAGCAATTGTCCGGACACCCATTTTAGTTACATCATCAATATGATCGATAATATAGCGAAGGACTTTTTCTTCTGCTTCCGTTAAGTTTTTACCCTCTATCAGTTTAGTTAAATCTATCATTTTACCCTCAATTCCGGCTCTTTAGTGCCCTTTCATTACCAGGTCCTGTTTACATCTCCAACGCTTTAACCTAATCCTTTCAAATCCCTGTGCAAATAAATCAATGGGAAATACCCTGGATATCATGCATCTTAATAAAAAGATTACAGAAGTATAAACACTTCTGACACCGGTTTTAAGCCCTGACTCCATACACCATGCCACAAACTCTGTGCTTTGCCTTGGATATGGTACGGGAGTATCCTTACCCCCCGCTTTATTAAAAAACTTTGTAACCGTTGAAACAGGATACACCGGTATGATCTTAATATTCTTAGGTTTTTCCATTCGATAAGTACGAACAAATCCATCTAAAGCAAATTTAGTGGAATTATATAATGCAAATCCAGGGAGGACCATTTTCCCCAACCCGGAGATAGTGACCATAAAAATAAGAGGAGTTTTTCTCCCTTCCGAAAGTCTTTGAAGGCTGTATATAGGAGATACTACATTAGTTAGAAATATCTTCTTATCCTTCTCCCAGTCTGGCTTTCCAATTGTACCATAATAAGCAAAGCCGGCATTGGCTATAAATATATCAATGCCCCCAAGAAGATTCTCCGCCTTTTTAAACATAGCATCTAATTGAACCGGATCAGATATATCACAGGAAATAATAACCGCCCTGTTACCAAATTGTTTTTCCATGGCTTTTTTGTTCCTGGCTACGCAGGCAACTCTGGCTCCGGATTTGATCAGACGTTTAGATAGCGCTAAACCTATTCCAGCAGAAGCTCCTGTAATAACGATTCGTTTATCTTTCAGCTTCATAATCTATCTCCTTTTTCTCCATCAATATCCTTATTGTAGCCATTTAATTACTAATATTATACCTTAAAATGCGTATAAAAAAAAGGCCTTCGCCTTCCATTAATATTCTATATTTACCCTTGGCTTCATAACAATTTCCATGTAAGCCAGAGCATCTTTGCAGGCTTCTACGGCTTTCTCATAATGATCTTCATTTTTGTTGATTTTATTATGAAGCTTTATTACTTTCTCCCTTTCTTCTTCATATAAATTTTGATTTATGGAATAAAGTCTGGTATCATCTCTGTAGTCCTGTCTAATAAGATATTGAATGATGGCACATTCATAAATAACTTTTTCATTGATATTCTTTTTTATTGTTCTGCTATAGTTTTTCAGTCTTTCTTTTGCTCTATTATATATAATATCTTCTAGCTGCATAAAATTCTCCTCCCTTCCTTATTAAATATATTTTTTACTGCTATTGTATTACACAACATAACTGCTAGAGAGTTGCGTAGATTATTTTATTATATTCTACATACTTAGTTAGCATACTCTTTTAAAATTAAACTTTAATTATGTTTATGTTAAATATATGTTAATTTTATAATTTCTGCACCTTAAAATTAGTAAAAGCAATGCCTCTTGCAAATGTGCAAGTAATTCTCCTATCTGCAAAATAGATAATGCGGACAAAAGCCGTTACTAAGCCTGCTCTCATACTTGCAAAATAAAAAATCTTCTATAATTTATTAGCGATTAGCTAATTACACAAACTGGTTTTTTACACTCTTCAATTTGTCCGGTAAAATCTAATGCACCAGTATTTTCATCAAATGTAAATACCGCTATATTATCAGAATCCTGATTTGCAACGATTACATGATCTTTTAAAATCAAAAAGTCTCTGGGGTATTTTCCTTTGCTATCAATAATTTTTATTAACTTCAGTTTTTCGCCCATTAACTCATAAAGAGCGATACTATCATGACCTCTATTTGATGCAAGTATATACTTACCATTCCGTGATTGTTTAATGGCTGCAGCGTAGCTTTCTGTAGATTGCTCTGGTAATGTAGATGTCCTTTGAATAACTTCAAAGTTTTCACCATTTTGTTTGATTACTATTATTTCAGAAGTAAGCTCACAAACAGCAAAAATCAAATCTCTATTTTTATTACTAACGATAAAATGTCTTACACCAGTACCTTTGTAAATTTCAATGTCTTGTACATGAACTAATTTATTATCATTCGCATTAACATCATAACACTTAATAGCATCTATTCCTAAATCGGCAGCGCATACCTTTCCATCAATAAATCCACAAAAATGAACATGAGGAGCTTCTTGTCTATCTTTATTTGGGCCACAGCCATAATGTAACACATAATCACACATTTGCAGCTTTCCCTGATCTTCTATATGGTACATTGCTATACTTCCACCGGAATAATTCGAAACATATAAATTATTCTTATTATCATCTAAAAGAACATGGCAAGGTGCAGAGCCTTTTGTTGCAGCTATATCTACGAGGGTAAATTGTTCTTTTTCATAGTTTAATACAGCAACTCCACCGCCTTCTGATCCTTCAAATTCATTGGTTTCACTTACACAATATATAAAACCATTATCCCCTGACTTCGTCAGGTAAGAAGGATTCTCTACCAAATTAGTTTTCGCTATTAATTTTAATTGATGACTTGCAGTATCTAATGTGTAACAATATATTCCATCCGTTCCCTTTTCAGCATAACTCCCAATAAAAATATCAATATTCACTTAGAACCCCTCCCTGCTCTTTTTAAATCATTTGGAATCTGTAGTTAGAAATCCTGTTTATAATATAACACATGCACCAATAACTGTAAATATACTGTTTTATGTCTCAAAATGAGCATTAAAAAAAGGCCTTAGCCTTCTATTAATATTCCATAATTACTCTCGGCTTCATAACTATCTCAATATAAGCCAGGGCATCATTACAAGCCTCTACAGTTTTTCCATAATTATCTTCCTTTTTATTTATCTTCTTATAAAGCTTCTTTATTTTTTCTCTTTCCTGCTCATATAAGCTTTGATTTATGGAATAAAGTCTGGTATCATCTCTGTAGTCTTGTCTAATCAAATATTGAATGACTGCACATTCATAAATGATTTTTTCATTGATACTCTTTTTTACTGTCCTGCTATATTTTTTCAGTCTTTCTTTTGCTCTGTTATATACAATATCTTCTATTTGCATAAAATCCTCCTTTCCCTTTTAAATATATTATATTCTATTCAACATTGGAATAAATGCAATAAAAAAGCCCTTACCCAGCAGCTCCTACGTCTGCCAAACAAGGACTTTACAATGCGCCTCCAGGGGCTCGAACCCTGGACACCCTGATTAAGAGTCAGGTGCTCTACCAACTGAGCTAGAAGCGCATATTTTTTGAACGCAAAAGTTATTATATACGATGTTGAAAGAAAATGCAAGTCCTTTTTTCAACTTTTTTTGTACAAGTAATATATTACAATATATTCGATTAAACATAAAAGGCGAAGAACCCAGAAAATTTAAGCACTTCTGAGATTCTTCACCTTTTAAATTCAGGATGATACATCCTTAAACTTCACAGTGTAAAGAGTACTTAAATTATATTTATTTTAATTTCTCTAGTTTTTCCGTGATTTGTGCTTTAGGTATAACGCCAACTACCGTATCAAGTACCTGACCGTTTTTTATAAACAATAAGGTAGGTATAGTCATAACTCTATATTTTTCAGCGGTCTTAGGTGATTCATCAACATTAAGTTTACCTACTTTAACTACATCTTTATACTCTTCTGCTACTACTTCAATAGTAGGTGCAAGCATTTTACATGGTCCGCACCAATCAGCATAAAAATCTACCAACACCAGTTGATTTGATTTCAGTACTTCTGCTTCAAAATTTTCGTCTGTAAATTTAAATTTCATATTATTTCCTCCTTCTGTACATACAGATGCTTACACTTATATTTCCACATCTGTTCTAGATTATGCATTTTCGTTTTTTACCATTTGTGTTTATGAGAATCACATTTTTTGGGGCATTTTTTCCTGCATATAATTGCTTCTACTTCATCCCATGAACGCTTAATTCGAATTGCCTGCCTGTTTAAGTTAGTATTACAGCTTAAAGCTTTGGATATCTTTAATTTAAATGATCTTTTCATATGAGGTTCCCATTTGATACCTTATTAGATACAGCGGGATATTCACCTAATTTCATACTATTTCTTATCATAATTTATTAAGTTACATATATGAATAGTACCATTACTTTAGATTATCTGTTTTTACTTTTCCCGGTAAGAAATCAATCTGCATATCGGATTTCCCATAGAAGAAAACTTCTCTTCATATTCGGTCATAACATTGCCTTCTGCATATTCACTATGGTGTAAATCGTAGGTCATATTCAGAAGCTTCCAACCTGCAAGTTCTACCTGTTCCAGGGAGAAATCAAATAAATCTTTGTTATCTGTTTTAAATATAACATATCCATTGGGAACTAATAATTTATTATATCTGGATAAAAACTCCTTGGAAGTAAGTCTTCTCTTCGCATGCCTGTCTTTTGGCCAGGGATCTGAAAAGTTTAAATACACTCTTTCAATTTCGTTTTCTTCAAATATATCATTAATATATTCCGCTTCAAATCGAATAAAAAACAAATTATCAATTTCTGATTCTTTTCTTTTTTCAATGGCACGAATTAATACGCTGGAGTATTTCTCAATACCAATATAATTTATATTCGGATTCTCAATTGCCAATTGGGTTATAAATTTACCTTTTCCCATTCCTATTTCTATATGAATGGGATTATCATTTCCAAAGAACTCTTTCCATCTGCCTTTTAATTTCTCCGGTTCATGGATTACATATTCATTGGAAGAAATGGTTTCTCTGGAGCCTCTTACATTACGCAGTCTCATAAAACTTTTCTCCTGTACTCTTCCTGTTAAGAAAAAATTGTATAGTCTTTTTCATTATAACACAGACCAGTTTATTGACAAGTTGTTTTTAAATTAATGTGAAATTCCATTCATATGAAATAATGGAATGACTTTCTATGTCAATTTTAAATTTTTAATAATTAGCTGCATTTATGCAAATACTTTTTTTAGTTATTTTTATTCATTTTTCTTTTAGCCATGTGAATATTGCACAATTTTCATAAAAAAAACCAGTAATTTTGTCCATATTGACAGTAGCAAAAATGAAAAATCATAGTATTATTATTTTATTACTTGATGAAATCTGAGTAAAAAAATGTAGGAGGTTAAGGAATGGAAAAAGTGATTAATCTTCTTTCCGAAATAGAAGAAAAAGCCGATGAAATTATGAAGCGCGCCAATGAAGAAAAACTTGATCTTCATAAGAAATTAGAAGAAGACTCAAAACAGTTAGATAATTCAATAGCTGCAGATAAATCAGAAAAGATATCTGCTTTGCAAGCGCAAATCAACAAAGAATTGGCAGAGGAACAACAAGCTCTAATAAATGATTGTAATAAACAGCTGGAACAAATGGAATCTCAATACCAGAATAATCATGATGCTCTTGTTGATAAAATATTCTTAAGTTTAATACAGTCATAAAAGAGTTAAGTTGAAAAAATAATGTTTTTTCAACTTGAATTTTTGTGTAAGCGTGCCAAAGCACGTAGATAGGAGTTCTTATGAATCGTTTATTAAACTATAGCGGAATAATTACAAAGGTTAAGGCTATGAAGTCTAATCTTATAACCAAAACAGATTTCGAAAGAATAGCAAATCTGGAATCCATTTCTGATTTCATTACTTACTTAAAGAATCATGAGGGATATCGCGACATATTTCATGATATGGACGAACACCTTTTGCACCGCGGTCAGGTAGAAGGCGTCTTTATTAATGCTTTATACCGGGATTTTTCCAGTATTTATAGTTTTGCAAATATGGAACAGAGAAATGCTTTGGATTTAATTTTCTTTCGATATGAGATAAATGTACTAAAGACATGTATACAGCTTGTTTACAACAAGGATAATGATACCTATGACTTATCCACTTTTCATTCATTTTTTGAAAATCATTCAAAAATTAATTTAAATACACTTGCTGCTTCTCAGAATATGGAGGAATTTGTAAACAATCTAAAGGGAACGGAATATCATTCTTTGTTTAACCATTTACAGGGTAAAGATAATATTACGTCTTTTGATTATGAAATGCAGCTTGATATTTATTATTTTAAGAAAATGTGGAAGCTAAAGGATAAGAAATTAAAAGACGATAATTTAAAAGTTTTAACCCATAGGCTTGGTTCAGAAATAGATATTCTTAATATTATGTGGCTTTATCGTTCTAAACGATTTTTCAATATTCATTCAACGGATTCATATTCTTATGTAATACCGATTCATTATAAGTTGAAAAATGAACAGTTGATGAAATTAATAGAAGCTTCCTCCATAGAGGAATTTATAGCCCGGTTAAATACCACTTATTATAAAAAAATCAGTTCCACCTTACTGGATGGCACTATGGAAATTTATTATCAAAAGATAATGTTATCTATCGCTGAGAGTAATGCCGACCGTTATTCTTCATCCATGGCTCCTATTTATGCCTATCTATTAAAAAAACAAATAGAAATCAAACGGCTTACAACAGCCCTTGAATGCATAAGATACAAACTGGAACCGGAAGACACACTAAGATATGTATTACAATAAATGAATTGGAGGTGTAAACAGTGATTGAAAAAATGAAGTTTATAAGCATTACCGGTCCAAAAAACGAATTCGACCGTGTGGTAAATGTATATCTGAATAAATATGAAATACACCTTGAAAATGCTTTAACCGAACTAAGTTCCGTAAAGAACTTAAAACCATTTGTAGAAATCAATCCCTATAAAGAAGTATTAAATAGGTCCGAGGAAATAGTTAAAAAATTAGATAACACCGGTCCTTATAAGAAAAAGGACATGTCTGTAGAAGAGGCTTCGTCTTATATTAATTCTGTTCTTTCTCAATTGGAAGAGCTGAATACCAAGAAGAAAGAATTAAAAGCTCAAAGAAGCCATCTATATGAGTTAATTAAGCACATTGAACCTTTTCGTCACTTAAATTATGATATCAATAAAATTTTACAGTTTAAATTTATTAAATTCCGTTTTGGGCGAATATCTTATGAATATTACAATAAATTCTCCAAACACGTTTATGATAATTTAACTACGTTATTTATTGAATGTGACAGAGATGCAGAATATGTCTGGGGCGTATATTTTGTTCCGGAAAGGGATTCGGCGAAGGTGGATGCTATTTTTTCTTCCCTGCATTTTGAAAAGATGTTCTTGCCAAATGAATATGAGGGAACTCCGGAAGATGCTTATAACACCATTATAGAAAAGCAAAAGCAGGTATCGGATCAAATTGATGCCCTGCGCATGCAGATAAAGGATCAAGTACAAACTGTCAGAGATGACTTCTTATCTGCTTATGATACCTTGATAACTTTTTCTAATAACTTTGATGTAAGAAAAATGGCTGCCTGTACTAAGAAAAAAGAAGAAAGCAACCTGTATTTTATCTTATGCGGCTGGGTAACGGAAGCAAACTCCAAGAAGTTATTAGCTGATATGGAGAAAGAAACGGATATCTATTGTATTGTAGAAGACGATCATGCCAGTTTAACAACTAAGCCTCCTACAAAACTTAAAAACCTGAAGATATTCAAACCTTTTGAAATGTTTATAAAAATGTATGGAACTCCTGCTTACAACGAAATTGACCCAACTTTCTTTGTGGCAATCACCTATTCCTTATTATTTGGCATGATGTTTGGTGATGTTGGGCAAGGTATCTGTTTAATCCTTGGCGGGTCATTAATTTATAAATTTAAAAAGTCCAATTTAGCTGCTATTATTGCTTCTGCAGGTATTTTTTCCACAGTATTTGGATTTTTATACGGAAGTATCTTTGGTTTTGAAGATGTCATTCCCCATCTATGGTTAAATCCAATGGAAAATGTAATGACAGTATTGCTGACAGCCGTTGGCTTTGGTGTTGCTCTGATACTAATTGCAATGATTTTAAATATCATAAATGGTATAAAGGCAAAAGATACAGAAAGAGTTTTATTTGACACCAATGGTGTTGCCGGACTTGTTTTTTATGCTGCAGCCATTACTTGTATCGCTTTAACCGCAACCGGAAAAGCTTTACCTGCAACTATCATATTGGTCATTTTCTTTGTAATACCATTATTGCTTATATTCTTCAAAGAGCCTTTAACTCACTTGATTCAAAAAAAATCCGAAATTTTACCGGATAGTAAAATCATGTTCTTTGTAGAATCATTATTTGAGCTGGTAGAAATATTACTAAGCTATGTAACCAATACTATTTCCTTCCTTCGTGTTGGCGCATTTGCCATGAGCCATGTGGCAATGATGGGAGTTGTAATGTTGCTTGGACAGGCAGAAACTGCCCACCCTAATATTTTTATCATTATTCTTGGTAACATATTCGTAGCCGGTATGGAAGGATTAATCGTTGGAATTCAGGTTCTAAGATTGGAATATTACGAAATGTTCAGCCGTTTCTACAAAGGAACCGGTAAAGAATTTAAACCATTTAAAAATAAATAATTATTCATTTTAAGGAGGATTCAAATTATGACAGCAAGAATCATTTTAGTTATCACTTTAATATTAAGTATTATTATACCTTTTGGAGCATTTCTTTTAAGTAAAAAAAGAAAAGGCGGCTTTAAAGCTTCTTTAGCATGCAACTCATTTTTCTTCTTTGGAACATTAATCTTAGCTGATATCTTATTATTCAGCGGTAAAATTTCAGCTGCTGAAGTTACAGCAACTGCTGAAGCAGCTACTTCCGGCTGGAAATACATTGCTGCTGCTTTATCTACCGGCTTATCCTGTATCGGCGGTGGTATTGCCGTTGCTTCTGCTGCTTCCGCTGCTCTAGGTGCAATCAGCGAAGATTCCAGCATCATGGGTAAAGCACTTATCTTCGTAGCTCTTGCAGAAGGTATTGCACTTTATGGATTAATCGTTTCCTTTACTATCTTAGGTTAATAGTTATCCAAAGGCGCAAAAGCGCCAGAATCGAGGTTATTATGCGCATGTATTTAATCAGCGATAACGTTGATACCTACACCGGAATGCGCCTGGCAGGTGTAGAGGGGGTTATTATACATTCAAAGAAGCATTTAAAAGAGCAATTGGATAAAGCAATCAGCGATAAAACAATTGGTGTACTGCTCATTACTGAAAAATTAAGTCTTGAGTTTCCCGAAATTATCAATGATGTTAAATTGAATCGTAAGCTTCCTTTGATTGTGGAAATACCCGACAGACATGGAACAGGCCGCAAGCCGGATTTCATTACCTCTTATGTAAATGAAGCCATTGGAGTTAAATTATAAAAGAGAGGAGATTTAAACGTGACATTAGATGAAAAATTAGAATTATTCTCCAAAGCAGTTATTGATAGTGCAACGAACCAAAACATTGAAATTGTTCACCAATATCAAGAATCTCTTCAGAAAATATATGACGAACATAAACAAAATTCCTTGAAAAAAGCAGATGCTGCCTATCTGGCAGAATCTGAAAATTTAATGCGTGAAAAAAATCGTACACTATCAAGTGAAGCAATAGAAATTAAAAGAAAAATAAATGAAAAATCTTCTGAATTAACTGATAAGCTTTTTCAGGATGTAGCCCTAAAATTAGGCGAATACATGAAAACACCTGAGTATTCTAATTTATTAATTGCTCAGATTTCTAAAGCAAAGGAATTTGCAAGGGAGGATGAAATTATTATTTATATAAATCCTTCCGATGAAGGAAAGAAACAGCTTTTAGAAGGGAATACCGGCGTAAATCTTACCGTAAGTACCAGAGACTTTATAGGCGGAACAAGAGCGGTTATTCATTCTAAAAACATATTGATTGATAATTCCTTCTTAACAAAACTTTCAGAAGCGAAAAGTTCTTTTTCCTTCTAAGAATTATTAATAGCTAGAATTTCAAGCTAAGAAAGGGGAGTTTTCTCCATTATGAATATAACAGGAAAAATATCCGGTATAAATGGACCAGTTATTTATTTATCCGGTAACCTTGGATTTAAGATGGGTGAAATGGTTTTGGTAGGTAAAGACCGTTTAGTTGGTGAAGTAATTGCCTTAACCAAATCCAAAACAACTATTCAAGTTTACGAAGAAACAACGGGTCTAAAACCGGGACAGGAAGTAATATCAACCGGAGCTGCCATATCCGTTACTTTGGCACCCGGTATTATTGGTAATATATTCGATGGTATTGAAAGACCATTAAAAGAAATCTCCAAACAGTCAGGAGCTTTTATATCCAGAGGTGTTAGTGTGGAATCTTTGGATACCTCTAAAATGTGGGACGTTCACATTACTGTAAAAGAAGGAGATAGAATCTATGGAGGAGCCATAATTGCAGAAGTACCAGAAACTACGGCAATTACTCATAAATCCATGGTTCCCCCTGATGTATCCGGAATTGTTACAATGATCGCTCCTGATGGCAAATACACCATTACAGATACTATTGTTACGATAAAGGATAACAACGGTGTTGAAAAAGATTTAACTTTAACACAAAAATGGCCAATTCGTATACCAAGACCGGTAAATAAAAGATTTTCAGCAGACAGGCCTTTGATTACAGGACAACGTATCCTGGATACCCTTTTCCCAATTGCTAAGGGCGGTACTGCTGCTATTCCCGGCGGTTTTGGTACGGGTAAAACCATGACACAGCATCAGCTGGCAAAATGGTCTGATGCAGACATTATTGTGTATATAGGCTGCGGAGAACGTGGAAATGAAATGACTGAGGTTCTGGAAGACTTCTCTAAATTAGTGGATCCTAAGTCCGGAAATCCTCTTCTGGATAGAACCACTTTAATTGCCAATACCTCAAATATGCCTGTTGCTGCTCGTGAAGCAAGTATATATACAGGTATTACTTTGGCTGAATACTATCGTGATATGGGATATCACGTTGCCATTATGGCTGACTCCACCTCCCGTTGGGCAGAAGCACTTCGTGAGTTATCCGGACGTCTGGAAGAAATGCCTGCAGAGGAAGGTTTCCCTGCATACTTAGCCTCCAGATTATCCGCTTTTTATGAGCGTGCCGGATTTATGCAAAACCTGAATGGAACAGATGGCAGTGTTTCTATCATTGGCGCTGTATCACCACAGGGCGGTGATTTCTCCGAACCGGTAACACAGAATACAAAGCGATTTGTAAGATGCTTCTGGGCACTGGATAAGTCCCTGGCTTATGCAAGACATTTCCCAGCGATTCAATGGCTTACCAGTTACAGTGATTATTTACAAGACTTGGCTCCCTGGTACCTTACTAATGTAGGTGATAATTTTATAGAGTGCCGCAGCAAGATTCTGAATATATTAACACAGGAAAGCCAGTTAAATGAAATCGTTAAATTAATTGGCAGTGACGTATTACCTGATGATCAAAAACTGGTATTAGAAATAGCCAGAGTTATTCGTCTTGGTTTTGTCCAACAGAATGCATACCATCCATCCGATACTTATGTACCGCTGGAAAAGCAATTAAAAATGATGGAAACTATACTTTATCTATACGATAAATCAAAGCAATTAATTAATATGAATATGCCAATGTCTGTATTAAGAGCGGAAGACATATATGAAAAGGTTATTTCCATTAAATACGATGTGGCAAATGATGAACTTTATAAATTTGATGAGTATAAAAAAATGATTGATACATTCTATCATAATGTTATGGAGAAGAATGGATAAGGAGGGACCATACAATGTCAATAGAATATTTAGGACTTAGTGAAATAAATGGCCCTCTAATCGTTTTAGAGGGTGTTAGAGATGCCTCCTTCGATGAAATCGTAGAAATAACCGTAGAAGGTAATAAGAAAAAGATTGGAAGAATCATTGAAATATATGAAGATAAAGCAGTAATTCAGGTGTTCCAGGGAACGGATGATATGTCTTTATTAAATACCCATACTAAGTTAATGGGACACCCTATGGAAGTAGCTCTTTCCGAAGAAATTTTAGGCCGTGTATTTAACGGAATCGGCCAGCCAATTGACGGTTTGGGCAATATTATAGGTGAGGAAAAAAGAGATGTTAACGGTCAGCCTTTAAACCCCTGTTCCAGAGAATATCCCCGTAATTATATTAAAACAGGTATTTCATCCATTGATTGCCTGACTACATTAATCCGAGGTCAGAAGCTGCCCATCTTCTCCGGAAATGGTCTTCCTCATGATCAGCTTGCTGCACAGATTGTAAAGCAGGCTTCCCTTGGAGAAAACAGCACAGAAGAATTTGCAATTGTATTTGCTGCAATGGGTATTAAACATGATGTTGCTGATTTCTTCCGTCGTACCTTTGAAGAAAGCGGCGTCAGTTCCCATGTTGTTATGTATCTGAACTTAGCTAACGATCCTGTAGTAGAAAGACTGATAACGCCAAAGGTTGCATTAACTGCTGCGGAATATCTGGCATTTGAAAAGAACATGCATATCCTTGTAATTTTAACTGATATGACTTCTTATGCAGAAGCCATGCGTGAGGTTTCCTCCTCCAAAGGTGAAATTCCAAGTAGAAAAGGTTATCCTGGATACCTTTATAGTGAATTGGCTTCTTTGTATGAAAGAGCCGGTATTGTAAAGGGCGTAAATGGTTCTGTAACTCAGATTCCAATTCTTACAATGCCAAATGATGATATTACACACCCAATTCCTGACTTGACCGGATATATTACAGAAGGGCAAATTGTTTTGGAGCGTTCTTTATACCAAAAAGGTGTATATCCCCCTATTAACATTCTACCGTCCCTTTCCCGTTTAATGAAGGATGGTATCGGTAAAGGATATACTCGTGAAGACCATCAGGACCTTGCCAATCAGCTATTTTCCTCTTATGCAAGAGTGGGTGAGGCCAGAGCATTAGCAAGTGTTATCGGTGAAGATGAATTATCCGACATTGATAAGAAATATTTAACTTTTGGTGTTGCTATGGAAAAGGAATTCATTTCCCAAGGCCAGGCTGAAGACCGCTCTATTATAGAAACATTGGATAAAGGATGGGAGCTGTTAGGCATTCTTCCAAGAGAAGAACTGGATCGTGTAGATACAAAGATATTGAATCAATATTACAAAGCATCTGTTACTAACGAATAGCAAATGTTTTTAATTAAATAAGAATTCATATGCTTTGAAGCTTATAGAAAAGAGGTATTTATGAATCCCAATACGTTTCCAACCAAAGGTAACTTAATTTTAGCAAAGAATTCATTGGCCTTGGCAAAACAAGGTTATGACTTGATGGATAAAAAGCGTAATATATTAATCCGGGAACTTATGGAATTAATTGAGCAGGCAAAAGATATTCAATCTGAAATTGATACTACCTTTACCGCTGCCTACAGAGCTTTGCAGACAGCTAATATCGAAATGGGAATTCGTAACGTAGAAGATTTAAGCAGTACGATACCGGAAGAAGACTCTATACAGATTAAACAAAGAAGTATTATGGGTACGGAAATTCCTCTTGTGGAATTCGATCGTACCGGCAGTAAACCAACTTATTCTTTCTTTAATACCAGAGTTTCTCTTGATGAAGCAACCAATCAATTTAAAAAGGTAAAAGAATTGACTCTTCGCCTTTCCATGATTGAAAACTCAGCTTACCGATTGGCTGCTAATATTAAAAAGACCCAAAAACGTGCTAATGCTTTAAAAAATATTACGATTCCTTATTATAGTACTCTTACGGTTAATATACAAAATGCTTTAGAAGAAAAAGAACGTGAAGAATTTACAAGGTTAAAGGTAATAAAGCGCAGACAGGGTTAAATTTCAGAAACACTGAATTAATTACTATTTTTATTCGTTGAATTTTGCTCAAAATCATATTTATAAATAAAAAGTTTTTTGATTTATCATACTCTGCCTTGCAGGTTAAATTATATGGATTTGCTCTATTGTATATATCGAGTTCAAAATTTTATTCTATATTAGAATTTTACTCTATATACAATAGAGCTTTTTTCTATTTTTATGCTATAATATGGCAATATGCTGTAATATGCAATATATTGTCATACACTTTTTCATTATTTCAGTAAATGTTTTCTTATTTTTCTTGATACAGACCCTAAAATAATCTATAATATAATTATTATTTTGACATACTAACTATACAATTTAGGTTCATATAGAATAGAGATAGATATAAAGGAGTTATCTTGATTTGATACGTGCTAAGACACGCAGATAGGAGTTTTCATGAAAAAGTGTTTAATCTTAATGAGTTTGATATGCCTTACATTTAGCAATGTTATAACTGCAAAGGCAGAGGTAGATCCTACTGCCATCAATTACAGTAATTCTATAGATAAAAAAGCAATCGTAACTGCAGAACAACCAGAAGTAAATGCCAGTGCTGCAATCGTAATGGAGGCTTCTACGGGAGCTATTTTATATTCAAAGAATGTTCAGGAAGCTTACTATCCTGCCAGCATCACAAAGATTTTAACAACCTTACTGGCTTTAGAAAATTCATCTTTAAGGGAAACCGTGACTTTCTCAAAAGAATCTGTCTTTGATGTAGATTTAGACAGCAGCCGCATCGGTATTGATGTTGGTGAGAAGCTCACTATGGAAGAAAGTTTATATGGTATTATGTTAGAATCAGCAAATGAAGTATCCTACGCTGTAGCAGAACATATATCCGGAGATGTGGATTCTTTTGCTGATCTTATGAATAAGAAAGCGAAAGAATTGGGTGCAACAAATTCACATTTTATTAATCCCCATGGTCTTCCCGACCCGGAGCACTACACTTGTGCATATGATATGGCATTAATAGCAAGAGCTGCAATTAATAATCCTACCTTTCGCAAGATTACAAGTACAAGGACCTTTACCATACCTCCTACAAATATTCAGGAGAAAGCCAGACCATTGGCAAACCATCATAAATTTATTAACGGAGCAATTCCATTCGAAGGTGCTATTGGGGGCAAAACAGGTTATACTTCTAAAGCTAAATATACATTGGTAACCTTTGCAGAACGTAACGGAATGACTTTAATCAGTGTTATTATGAGCTGTGATAGTATTAAAGATGAATATTCGGATACTTCCAATATATTAAACTATGGTTTTAATAATTTTTCCGTATATAATATTGCGGAAATGGAAAATCCAGTGGATACGGAGTCTATTTCCTTATTTAACAATAACAGCCCTGTATTTAGTACAACCAAAACTGCATTAAAAATAAGTCCGGAAAGCAATATTATTTTGCCCAATGATGCTTCTTTAAAAGATGTAAAGAAAGAAATAGAATTTAAGCCCATAACAAAATTAGTAGAAGGGCAACATATTATTGGTACTGTTTCCTATACTTACAATGGAATGTTTGCAGGTACTTCGAATATTATATTTAATAATGTTGCTACGGATACCTTATTAAAATCTTCTATTTTGCCCTTACAGACAGTAGAACCCAATACAGGGGAGAATGGTAAACATATAATAGGAAAATCAAATATAAGCATGAAATCCGTCGTTATAGGGGTATTCGTAGGTATGGTTGTCCTGGGTGCCGGATTATATATTATATTTGTTGAGATTCCTTACCGGAAACGCAGGCAGGCTTATCATCAGAAGAGGAATCGAAGAAAGCATTCCTCTGATACATCTTATATTGATTTTTAATGAAATAATTAAAAATTCTAAGATGATTTTATTTAAAAGTTAGTTATGTTTGAAATATATGATAATTATATATAAAATAATAAGTTAAAATTTTATAGTATGTAAAATAATGGAATCAAAGTTTGAGTAGACTAAAAACAAATGGAAATTTGAAGCAGATGTTGATTCACATGGATGATAACAGAAAAGCGGTTTTCTAAAAGATCAAGCAACTACCGATTGTTTTCTGTCATAGAGATTTTTGGATTGAGAATGTCTTTTTTTCTGACGGAGCAATTATCTTGATTGACTGGGACGAGGCGGGATTTGGCTATTTAGGAGAAGACATTGCAAGACTAATTGCCGACGACACTGAAACAGATTGCCTGCATGAATATTATCGCAGACTAATTCCGGCCTATTACAGAGGAATTTCACAGTATTTAGACCTTTTTTCATCTGAAAACAACTACATTTGGGAGATGATTGTACTCAAGTTTGGTTACAGAGTAATGCAGGAATATATGTTTTCAGATTTACCTGAGGTGAAACAGGAATCGGTAGATAGACTACAAAAAATCTATGAAATAAGGGATATTCCGGTATCGTATTACTGATTTCATTTATAATCACGTTGGCATAACAATGATTTTCGTAAATAAAATTGAAGATGCACCCTGCTTCTTATTAAAAGCAGGGTGCATCTATTTTAACCTGATCTTATAATGCACCTAACTGGATTCGAACCAGCGGCCTACCGCTTAGGAGGCGGTCGCTCTATCCTACTGAGCTATAGATGCAAGATGTCAATTATGAACACCTTTTTTATTATATGTTGAAACCTTTTTAAAGTCAAGGCTGACATATACTATGTTTTGTCTAATTTTTAAATATTATATTATAATATACTTTTATCTGTTTTCATATTCTTATATCTTAGATCTAGTCAGATAAAATCACAGGCTGCTTGTCGAAAAATCTATATTTCCCTGAAGCCATATGTTACCTTTAAAACGTCTTCCAATTGCAGGCTCCCCGTATAAATCCTTTTGATTAATCGTAACCTGGAGAATCGCATCATTACAATTAATCAGCAAACCTATAATTTCTTCACCCGTTACTTCGTTTATACTTTTATCCATATCCATAATAGTACCAATTACAGTATAATTGTCAGATTCAGAGCCAAATGGCGTAAAAGAACTTTCCACAATAGAATAAATATCTTCATACTTTGCCCTTCGGGAAATCATGGCATACATATCAATATCATCAATAGTTAAACTATCAATAGCTTCCTGATTACCCTTTTTTGCCTCTGCTATCAGTTGTCTTCTATATTGGATGTCTGCAGTATTACTTTTTGTCAACTTTTCATTATGCTCTAAAGGAAGCAATATCTTTCCGGATATAGATAATGCAGACAAATTAATCGGCCATGTCATACCTTTTTTCTCTTTTCCTTTACCTTCCCCTAAATAATCTATCACATTTTGAAGATAAAAGATTAAAGAAACACCCAGTCTTACATCATCACACATTCCTGTATACGCTTCCGTATCAACTCTTTTAATAATGGATGTTTCTTCTCTCGTACTTATATAATGACTTTTTGAATATGGGTAGTAATGTTCCATATAAAACTTGCCCTCTGCGTCAACTTCACCCCTTAAAGTAATACCCATATTTTTACAAAAGTCTTTTGATATTTCAGTAAAATACTTACCATTCTGAATATGAAAAGATTTCTTTTCTGTCGGCTGATCTATGATCATGCTAAATAATCGTTCCAACTCACTTCTATCTGTATATTCGCTAAATCCTACTGCTCTTAAATAACTGTGCATAATCATTCACCACCTAACTTAATCTATAAATTTATATCATACCTGTTCTTATAATCTGTATCATCTGACAATATAAAGTACTAATATTTATTTAAAATACTTAATTAATATTTCCCTGTCAATTTATAATATACTTATTACTTATATCACATTTTTCTATCATTAGCAATATATAAAAATATTTGATTTTCTAATATTTATAATTTATTATTATGTCATTTATATATTGAATAAGAATAATTGAGCTTTTCTTAATCTTACTTATTGAATGAAAATAGGTAGGTTTCTTAACCTTATATATTGAATAAGAATAACTAAGCTTTTCTCTATCTTACTTACTTAATAAGAATAGGTAAGTTTTTCTTTACCTATTTATTGAATAAGAATAACTAAGCTTTTCTCTATCTTACTTACTTAATAAGAATAGG
>NZ_DAMAUC010000004.1:0-6840 GCF_032079385.1 Anaerocolumna sp. | reverse complement strand
TTTTCTTAACCTATTTATTGAATAAGAATAACTAAGCTTTTCTTTATCTTACTTACTTAATAAGAATAGGTAAGTTTTTCTTAACCTATTTATTGAATAAGAATAACTAAGCTTTTCTTTATCTTACTTAATAAGAATAGGTAAGTTTTTCTTTACCTTACTTACTTAATAAGAATAGGTAAGTTTTCTTAACCTTATATATTGAATAAGAATAGGTAAGTTTTTTTACCTTATTTATTGAATAAAATAATTAAGCTTTTCTAATCTTACTTATTGAATTAAGAATAGTTAAACTTTTCACAACCTTATTTGTGAATTCAGTATAGTTAAGTTTTGCATAACCTTATTTCAATCTATAAATAGTAATATAGTTGTATATGTCAAATGTAAGAATGTATATCATAATAAAACAAATCATGAATTGTATTAATTTGGTAATCACAACTCAATTGTATCCCAAATAGCTATTTTAGTGTATTTCGTTAAATCTTTTTCTAACCAATAATTATACTTATTACCTTGAATGTCTGTAATCATCCTAATTACAGGGCGTGCAGGTTTTCTTGGATTTTGTCTTAGAACAATACCTGTTTCACCTTCATTTGTAATGACGCCTATACCGTTTGGATAATAAGCAATAGAATCTTTAAATGCATTTATTACATCAGGATCAAATTTTATTCCGCTTTGATTAATGAGATAACGAATTGTATCATGAACTTTCATTTTAGGTTCCAGATGACCATAAACCTTGGAATCAAATTCATCGCATACTCCAACAATTTTACTTCCAATTTTAATTTTATCCGCTTTTTTATGAAACGGGAAACCGGAACCATCTAACCTTTCATGATGACATAATATAATATCTTTTGAAGATACTGATATCCAACTTTCTCTTATTAGCAAAGAATAACCATCAATTACATGACTCATAAGCTCTTTCTGCTGCTCTTTCGAACAATTATTAAATATACTGTCCATATAGTCAAAGCTAACCAAATTATAACCAATATCATGTAATAAACTACCGACCGCTATATCTCTTATTTTTGTTCTGGGGAGTTTCATTCTAATAGCTATTAAAACAGAAAGGGAACAAACATTGATACAATGAGAATAAATACTTTCACTTTTCTTCCTAATACCATATATATTGAACATAATTTCGGGTTCTTTTAAAATATCCCGAATAATTTCTTCTGCTATTTTTTTAATCTCTATTAATTCATCTACTTCTTGATATGAATACCTATCAATTATTTCTTTTACGCTGGTAAGACATTGATCTTGAATAAGCAGTTCCTGAATTTGTTCATCGTCTACACCTTCTGATAACTCATCCTCTACATATATATAATTTATATCTAATTCTTTTAATCTCTCTATGTATTGCTTTTTTAATACAGTTCCAGTTGCAATAATTATAGTTCCATTGTCATTTACTATATCTCTTGCCAGTTTTTCAGAACCCTTAATAGAATCAACTAAAATTCTTCTCATTGGCATCTCCTTACTAAAGTAATATTAGCCCATATCTCTCATCTTTCTTTCATATCTATTATCTATTATATATCATAAAAATACAATAATCCAACCGACCTAATTATATAATTAATTCTTACTTTTTTTTAATTTAGGCTCAATAATTATTGAAATATTCTTGAATTTCAAAGAATGACACATAAAATTATCCTCATCTTACTTTAATAAAGCAAAAAGAGGAAATTTTTATCTCTTGTCTTACTTTTACTCCATATAATTATTTGAGTTAATTGCCTGTTCTAAAGCAAGTTTTTCTTCTTCTGCCAATACAACATAAGATTCTCCCTTTAATATTTCTTTTATGTATGTATAGCATCCTTCTCTACTGGAATGCATAGAATTTATAATAAATCCATCATTGTTATCATTCAGTAAAGCAAGAGAAAAACTTAATTTTCCACCCATCTCTTTAAAAGCATCGTATTTAACTATTCCTATTTTTTGATAAGTTGAAAGTAATGTTTCGCTGATATTTTCCAATTTTGTTTTAATTTTTTTATTTTCTACTTTCAGAAAATCTATTTCAGAAAATCTTGTAAGAATAACTTCTTCAAGATCTTTACCATTAGAACCGGACATAAAGCTTCTATATTTCTTTTTTAAGTTTCTATTTTTTACAAATAATATAATATTCATTATAAATAAAATAACTGAGAAACCTGCTACCCCTAATAAAACATATCCTAAATCAAGACCCAATTCTTCAAAAATGCTCATTTATTTTTCTCCTCGTTATGTACTTTTTCACTCATGTAGTGCTTCAAACATTTCAATAATTCGTTCTAACTCATCTGTAGAATAGTATTCTATTTCAATTTTTCCTTTATCTTTTGCTTTTCTTTTTATACTTACTTTGGTTCCTATTATTTTTTTCATTTTTTCTTCTATATTACGATAAATAAAACTATCTTCTTTGGTAACAGCAATTTCTTCTTTTACCGGTTTATTTTCTAATATTTTTTTTACTAACTTTTCAATTTCTCTTACACTCAGCTTCTCATCAAATACTTTCATTGCAATCTGATATTGTGTATCTTTATCTTCAATAGAAAGGAGTGCTCGTCCATGACCTGTAGATATCATACTATCTGTAATCATTTGCTGCACTCTTTCATCCAATTTCAGCAATCTCATGGAATTGGTTATAGTTACTCTGCTTTTTGAAACTCGTTCCGCAACTTCATCTTGTTTTAAATTAAATTCCTTAATTAAATTTTGATAAGCCATAGCTTCTTCAATTGGATTCAAATCTTGTCTTTGAATATTTTCAATTAAAGCTATCTCCATACTTTCCTGAGGCGTATATTCCTTTATAATTGCTGGAACTTTCTTTAAACCTGCAATTCTTGCGGCTCTCCATCTTCTTTCACCTGCTATAATGGAATAATACTTACCTTTCTTCTGTAAAATCAAAGGTTGTATGACACCATATTGTTTAATAGAATCTGCTAGTTCCTGCAAGGTATCTTCTTCGAAGTTCTTTCTAGGCTGTCCCGTATTTGGTTCAATTTCATTAATATTAATTAATGTTTCACGTGAAACATTTTCATCTGTCTCTTTTTTTTTATCAGTATTAGTAGCTTGTTCAATTTTTTCGGGTATCATAGAATCCAGACCCTTACCTAAACCTTTTTTTAAAGCTGCCATTTTTCCTCCTACCTTTTCATCTGAATCAATATTTATTTCTATCAATTACCTCATCTGCCAAATCTCTATATCCTTCCGCACCGGCAGATCTTGGGTCATATATATTAATAGGCAGGCCATGACTAGGTGCTTCTGCCAAACGCACATTTCTGGGAATAATAGATTTATATATATTCTGTTTCAAATTTTCCTTAACGTTTTCCACCACTTGCAGGGATAAGTTTGTTCTCGCATCAAACATAGTAAATACTACGCCTTCAATTTCCAAGTCTGGATTTAAACGTTTTTTAACTAAATTAATTGTATGTATTAATTGCGTTAAACCCTCTAACGCATAATATTCACATTGAATTGGTACTAAAACAGTATCCGCCGTTGTCATTGCATTAACCGTCAGTGTGTTTAGAGATGGTGGACAATCAATTATTATGTAATCATATTTATCTCTTATCTTTTCAATATGTTTCTTTAAAATAAACTCTCTTTCTTCTACACCTATGAGTTCAATTTCCGCACCGGCTAAATTAACATTGGATGGTAATATTGATAAATTTTCAAAAATATTTTCTATTACACAGTCCTCAATAGGGGACGCTCCAATCACGAGTTGGTAAACAGTATTTTCTAAACTGTTTTTATCCACGCCCAGGCCACTGGAAGTATTACCTTGTGGATCTATATCAATCGTTAATACTTTCATACCTTTTTCCGCTAAACAAGCCGACAAATTAATGGTTGTTGTAGTTTTACCAACTCCGCCTTTTTGATTAGCCACAGCTATAATACGTCCCATGATATCTCCCCTTTTCTATAAACTATTACAATAATTGTATTATATCATCATTTGTACTATTAATCTATACTTTACGACATTCTTTTATATTTTTTTTAAATTCAATTAATGTTTCACGTGAAACATTAGAAAAAACACAAAATATAATTAGCTTTTAACTAATCTCTATCTAAAAAACTAATATATTTCTATCAATAGTTTATAATAGAACATTTTTTCCTAATAGATAAATCTATAAAGTCAAAAAACGTACAAATTATTATTCTAACTTGTACGTTCTGCTTCTAATGAATATTCAATATCTAATATAAATTTACCAAATTATTTTTAATTGCATATACTGCAGCTTGGGTACGATCAGAAACACCAATTTTCTTAAAAATATTAGAAACATGGTTTTTTACTGTCTTTTCACTAATAGATAGCTGATATGCAATTTCTTTATTAAATAGACCTTCTGTTAATAATTTAAGAACCTCAATTTCTCTTCTTGTTAGTATTTGATTATCTTCTTCTAAATTTATTGTTCTATCCCTATTATCTATCTTATCCATTAGGGAAGGCACTAATTCATTTTGAATAAATCTTTCACCTCTATAAACTGATGCAATTGCTTTTTTCAATATAGCTGAATCTGAATCCTTTAATACATAGCCATCCACACCTAATTCAATCGCCTTTTCTAAATATTCAATTTCATTATGTATGGTTAGCATTAAAATCTTACTTGGGCATTTATGCTTCTTTAATGTTTTTAAAACATTTAAGCCATTCATTTGAGGCATGTTGATATCTAACAATAAAACTTCCGGTTTATAAGTTCTCATCATATTTAAGCAAGTGACTCCATCTCCGGCCTCCCCAACGACCTCAATATCACCGTCTATCTCTAACAATTGCTTTAAACCTTCTCTGATCATACAATGGTCATCTGATATCATTACTTTAATTGTCTTCATTATTTATCCCCCGTATAATTTCGTATTGGAACTATAACCTTAATTTTGGTTCCCTTATTATTACTGGATTCAATATTCAATTGACCTGATAATAGAAGGACTCTTTCCTTCATAATAGATAAACCAAATCCAGAATTTATTTTTCCATCTGATACTTTTGGTGAACTTTGATTAAAACCAATCCCATTATCATTAATAGTCAATGCAATAGAATCATCACCATAAAAGAGATCAATTAATATCTTCTTTGCCTTACCATGTTTAATTGCATTATTCGTAGCTTCTTGAACAATTCTAAAAATTGTTAAATTAATAATTGGTAGCACGTTATACTCTTCTTCGTTTACCTTAAACTCAATATTCACATTATGGCTAGATCTTTTTTCATTAATATATTTTTCAACAGTAGATACCAAACCTAAATCATCTAAAGACATTGGCCTTAAATCATAAATGATATTTCTCATATCAGCAATGGTACCTTTAATAGTTCGTATCATAGTTTGTAATTCCAATTTAGCCCTTACTGAGTCAATATCTATTAATTTTGTACATAACTCCGTCTTATACATTAAGTTTGTCAAATTCTGTACTGTAGAGTCATGTAAATCTCTTGCAATCCGCTTTCTTTCATTCTCATATGATTCCAGCGCACTTATACCAAAAGACGAATCCAATTGATTCATATTAATTTTATTTAAATCATAAATATCTTCTTCTGATATACAATTATTTGATATATTTTGATATTGATTATCAATATCATATGTATTCCAATCGTTTATACTACAAAAGCAATCTCTTAAATTCTCTAATTCTCTCTTTTTAATAAGATGAAATTCCAAGTCTGCTTGTAAATGAGCTAATTTAGAATTGCATTGTTCAATCTCATCGTTAATCCTTTTATATCTATTTTTTTTATCTCCTACAGAAGAAGGCGTAAATAATTCAGCATTAAAATTATTGGAATCCTTTTCATCCAAAATGCTTATATTTAATTCCTTTAAATTATCTTTCAAAAGTTCCATAGATGTTTGCAGATGTTTAATAATTTCATTTTCTTCATCATTTAAACTGTTTACAAAAAAATATGAACGATCTAAGTTGTTTTTTAATTGATCTTTTTCTAAATCATCGGAAGTATCAATAAAACTATCTTTTCTTATATCTGCCAATCATTGTCACTCTCCTCTCGTTACTATAATACAACAAAATTGGTATAATTTAAAGAGTTATTTTACAATAAGTTGTCAATATATAAAAGAAAAAGTCTATTTTCCGCATTTTTTGAACAAATGACACTTATTAAGGCTCATAAAAATCCATTTATTTTCATTTTTATCATGTACATTCTCTATAACGGTAAATCCTAATTTAGAAAAAAAATGAATTGAATTTTCATCAGCCTTCACCCAAACTTCCTGCTCTTCATTCCGAAACACCTTATCCACCAGCATCCGAACAACAAAATCTCCATAATACTTTCCTCGTTCTTCTTTTAAAACTGCAACCTGGTTAATCCAAAATTGGTTATCTATCAAAGATAGCCTTCCGGCAGCTACAACTTTATGTTCCTCATTAAATACTATTACATGCTCTGATTCAGTATTTCTTCCATCCGATATGCTTTCCACTGTAAAACCCATTTCTTCAACAAATACTTTCTTCCTTATTTCTAAAATATCAGAAAAGTCATCCTCAGACTTTAAAAATTTACCTTCTATCATAAGAAACCTCCTTAATCTTGTTAATTTGCATTTATAATAAAAATTTATCGCAGTAGGACGCTTTGCCTAGGGGTTGTAAAATATGTTTTATCGTGATGTCAACAGTTTTATGATTTTATTTCAATACACAGCTTTGCCCTCCATAAACTAAATTGACCATAGAGAGTGG
>NZ_DAMAUC010000003.1:182857-279010 GCF_032079385.1 Anaerocolumna sp. | reverse complement strand
TTAGGGTTAGAAGAGATAAAATTAGAAATTGAAATATGGGCAGCAAAATAATTTTGTACATACTCATAGATACTCCCCCCAAAACGGAGCTCATTTTGTGCTTAATGATAATACTCAAAAATCCATGAAATGCGGTCAAGGCAAGGGGGCCAGCCTTTACGGCAATTCGTGGTTTATTAAAATAATTAAAGCACCAAAAATCTAAAACACAGAATTTGAAACAGTCTCGTGCTTCTTGGTATGTAGTTTTTCTGCGTTTGCCTGTTATACCATAAATATTCAGCACATACATAAGAAAAAGATATGTGCTGTTTTATTGGAAACCGCCGAAGCATAAATCAACAATCTGAACTCCTCAGTGCACCAAAGATTTTAGTCTTAGGAGTCTTTTTGAAAGATACCTCCATTTCCAAATTCAAACTTCCCCATTGCTCCTATCTCGAAATGCTTCTTTGCAATACCTAAATCAATTAAATCCATTGAATAGTCATTCACAATTTGAGCACTTAAAATGTTGTTCTCATACTTAAACGTTACTTTTTGTGTGTTTTTGGCACTTGGTGCAAATAGTACAGCTTTCATTCCGTTTTGTACCCATTGAGGCAAAGGCTGATTGCTTATGATTCGTTCTTCCATACTCTTTACTTTTCTATGTGTAGCTGACCGTACCATTTTTTCTGTCAGTGAAGGAGCTGCCACTTTGCCTACTACCACAACACAAGCCAATTCCTCGTCACTATTAATAGCTAATTCATCCTTATCAAAAGTGCCTCCAACCCAACATGTTCCAAGACCTAAATCAGTTATAGCAAGAACTAAATCTTCTCCGTAATATCCGATTTTTTCCTTCAAATCCTTATCGCTTTTCTTGCCTTTCATCAATATCAGAGAACGGACATTGGTAAATAACCCATAGCTTTTTCTTAACTTCCCAAAGGCACTGCTTCCATCCTCCATGAATGCCATGGTTAAACCGGATGCTTCATTTAATTGATTAATAAGAGAAATAATATTTTCTTTTTCCCAATCTGTAATCGGTTCCTTTTCAAACTTTCTCCGTGAAACTCTATTTTCTATTGCACTGCCCATGAAATTACCTCCGACTATTCTTATTTATTTGCCTTAATATTTTCTTTTATTTTAGTGGTAGTAATTGGAAATAATCGATACCAATTCAGCGTTTTCTTGCTTGAGAATGTCGGAGGCATTTTCTCCTGCAACTTTTGGTAAGTGCTTTCTTTCCCCTTTTTTCGTTGGCTTAGGCGGTGCAGGCTCTCCTTCCAAAATGTAGAGCACCAACATTCTGTCAGATGGATTTATCTGCTTAACAGCTTCTTTCACTGTCGGATATATATTTTCTGCTAATAATCTCTGCATAACTCTAAACTGTCCGAATAGCCGTCCTTTTTCCGGGACATTCTTTAGATTTGAAAGTAAAAACACAATTCCGTTTATTCTATAAAAACATGCTATATTTACAATAATATCCACAACTTGCTCCATCCACGAAAGTTCAAAACACCAATCATCTAACATATTTATAAACGATAAAATATCATTAAGCGAAAATTGCTGAGGATTATTTAAGAAATCATCTTCTATGTCCCAAAAGTCTTGAAGGGTATCCATATCCTTTCCCTCTTCATCAAAAATTTCCACTTCCTCCCTATGTACACCATTGAGAAAGTCCATTTTTTCTTTTAAAGACATGGTTTTATATGTACCGGCTTTATAATCTCTTAATTTTTCATAATCAATATCTTTCATTTAATAATCTCCTGTTCCGATTTGCTGAATTATGAGAACATACTTTTAAAACTACATGACATGTAAATCTAAAAAAACTAAAGTTATATGATTCTCATCAATTTTCTTGATATAGAATCTGGCTGTTAAATCGCTCAACTCCCCATTTAGAGGAACATCATCATAATGCACCATACCTAACAAACTTTCATCTTTGAAGTTCCAGTCAGTGCTTGCTTCAATGCTATTTATTATTTTATCTTTCTCTTTATTGACGAAAATCGAAGTAATTTTATAATTTACAGAACCAAACATATCTTTTATTTCTTCTCGAGTATGGCTTTTTTCTTAATCAACTGCGTAACAAGAATTGAGATTAACAAGTATACCAACACCACAATAATCTCAAATACAAGACCAGAGTATGAACGAGGATACAGCATCATTGCTACATTCGCCAGTAGTCTAATAGGAAAATATGCTGCAAGCCAAAAGGCAATAACATAGAATTTGTAGTAGTATTTCTTTGCACTTTCCGACTCAGGTGCAATTTTACGATATCTATATCCAAATTCAAAGCCGACAACTGCAGCGATACTAAGCATCGTTCCAGCTAAAGAGAAAATGGCATTTTGAAGGACAAAGCAAGCAATCAACTGATGAAATAAAATCATAACATTTAGACCCGTTAGAAGAATAAATGATAACTGTCGATTGGCTTCGGCCTTTGTTGTGATTTCGGTTTCTTTCACAACCGGTACATCACGGTCACTTTCATAATCATCATTCAACAGGTAATCAGTCGTAACACCAAAGAGCTTACTTAATTGCAACACATTAGGTGTGTCAGGCTGTGCTGTCCCCATTTCCCAACGAGAAATTGCCTGTCTGGAAACATTCAGCTTCTCAGCCAAGTTATCCTGGGACATACCATATGTCTTTCTAAGATTTAATATTTTATCTGCTAATTTCATATGAAATCCTCCTTCGATTTGATGATTTCATTGTAATAGAAAACTCATTCTAATGCCACCACATCAGCTTTACAATTACGCAACTTGACTTTACATTGCCCAAAACCGTGGGAATTCAGTCTATAAACACAGCGGCAAATTACTATTTATGCTCTTGTCTCAGGCTAGCGAAATCCTTCGGATTTTGCTAGTTATTCACTTCTCACTGGATTGAAGCTACATAGTTTCGTATATCTGCCCCTCTATGCTGATTATTTCATCAATGGGAATCGTAGTGCTATCCATCATAACAACGATCCGCTCATATTCGTCTATCTTTTTAACTGTACCGATAGCAGTAACATAGGTACCGCCATTCTTCTTTTCATCAGGCTGAAAATAGGTTATTGCAATTTCAAGATGCTCTTTAATCCGATCTGCAATGATTTGCAGCTTATCACTCAAAATGTCTTTCCTATATTCATCCAATTCTACCCTCTCATCAGTCAGTCTTGCAGTTTCTTTGATGGCGGCATCATATCCGGTCAATGCTGCAAAGGGAGAAAACTGAGCTGCCCGGTCAATGGCTGACATGTGTGGGCATGTGGTAGAGACATGGTGCGGTAGATGAATAATATCATTATATATCTTTGTCATGCCTTGTGCCCTCCAATCTGCTTGTTCCGATCTAACGTGGTAGCACCTTCCTCCAGATTCATACCCTTTAGAACGGCATTTTTGCCGTATTTCTTCTTTATCTCCAACATTGCTTTCTGCATCTTTTTTTCTCGTTCAAGCTCGGCTTTTTCTTCCTCTTTTTTAGCCTGCGCAGCCACATAATCCGTAAAGAGGTCAAGTTGTTCAAAGTTGTCCGCCTTTTGAACGGTTCGCTCATCAACAACATTATTCGCTGCAATATTAACTCTCCTGACCAGCAAATTTTTGTCAACGATGCGCTCAAAGAGTTCAGTAACGGCGTCCATAATCAGCTTGGTAGATGAGGTCTGCCTGCCAAGATTGGTAGTGCCATGGGCAGATTTCGGAACAGAACGTCCATAATGATCTATGGTGATTGGACCGACATATAATTTCTTTATCTTCGGATTTGTCAGATTTTCAATATCATATCCAACTGTCAAAACAAGCTGGTCGGTCACAAGCCTTTTATCCACTAAATCAAGTACCAGCAGATCGGTCATTTCACGCACAATCAGCTTCGCTTTGTCAAAGGTATAGGCACATTGCAGTACCTGCCCCGATCCAATGCTGTTTGTACTTGGCTTATATGCTTTAATATCAGCAATTGTACATGGCTCCCACCCCCACGCATGGTCTATTAACAGCTCCGCATTGATGCCAAACAGCTTGTACAATAAATCCTCATTGTAATAATCGTTGGTCTTACCGAGAGAACATCTTGCAATATCTCCCATGGTAAAGAGACCTCGTTCCTCCAGCTTTCTGGCATATCCTTTTCCAACACGCCAAAAGTCTGTTAGGGGCCGGTGTGACCACAGCAAGTGTCGGTAGTTCATTTCGTCCAATTCAGCAATCTGTACGCCATTTTGGTCCTTCGGAATATGCTTTGCCTGAATGTCCATAGCAACCTTACAAAGGTACAAGTTTGTGCCTATTCCTGCTGATGCTGTGATACCGGTGGTTTTAAGAACATCAAGAATCATTTTCGTGACAAGCTCACGGGCTGAAAGATTGTAGGTGTTCAGATAATCGGTGGCATCAATGAATACCTCGTCGATAGAGTAGACATGGATGTCTTCGGGCGCAATGTATTTCAAATAAATATTATAAATCTGCGTGCTGTACTCTATATAATGCGCCATTCTAGGCGGAGCAATTATATAGTCCAGCGCGGTTCCCGGTGAAGATTTTAATTCCGTATCGTTGAAGGAAGTACCAGAAAAGGCCCGCCCTGGTGCTTTTTGTAACCGTGCCGAATTTACTTCCCTGACTTTCTGCACGACCTCAAACAGTCTTGGTCTACCGGAAATACCATATGCTTTGAGAGAGGGAGAAACGGCGAGACAAATAGTTTTTTCGGTGCGGCTTGCATCAGCAACAACTAGGTTCGTGGTTAGGGGATCAAGCCCTCGTTCCATACACTCAACCGAAGCGTAGAAAGATTTTAAATCAATCGCAAAATAAGTTCTGTTCTTCATATTTATTTTCCGGTGGCCTCCCTAAAATGTGTCACTCATCCGGTTCTTCAGTTCCCGCTTTACTAACTCCAAATTGCTGTCAGACAGAAGCGGTATCAGCGTTTGAATTTCATAGACAGGTTTATCCCACCATTTGAATTCTTCCAGCAAGCCGATAAGTTCGTCGTCAAAGCGTTTACGTATCGGCTTTGCCGGGTTGCCTGCAACAATGGTGTAGGGCTCGACATCGCCTCCTACCACGCTGTTAAGCCCAATTATCGCGCCATCTCCTATGTGAACACCTGGCAGAATCGTTGCATTTTGTCCGAGCCACACATCGTTACCAATAATCGTATCGCCCTTAACAGGCATTTCGGAAAGTGACGGCGTATCCTGCTCCCAGTTTTCAAGGATATAGAACGGAAATGTGCTGACGGCGTTCATCATATGATTCGCACCATTCATGATAAAAGTCACGCCCTCGGCAATCTGGCAGAACTTCCCGATAATTAGTTTGTCGCCATAGAACTCATAGTGGTGCGTGACCTGCGCTTCAAAGTTCTCGCCGCTGTAATATGTGAAATCACCCACCTCGATGTTGGGGCGGGTAATCGTCGGTTTGACGTATGTGACGGAAAAGCCCGGCACTGGGTGTATTACGCTTGAATCTGGTAATTTATCCATTGATGTTAGCTCCTTTCAAATTCTCTATTTATAAGGCATTACACCCTTTTCCATTAAATTTGTGGCAGTTAGATCTGTACTGCTGTTGCAAGCTGTTAAAGTCAGCATTAGTGCAGGCAGTAAAGCTGTTTTTTCATGTAAAACACCTCCTAATGAATTATCTCAAAAATAAACTCACAAGGTTTTTGCCCCTTACTGTTAATTGGAGATGAAACAATTTCTTTTGTTTTCAGCACAACACCCAGTTGCAGCTGTAAGTGGCGCCGAAATGAGCCGGCACAACAAAAACAATAAGAAAGCGGCATAGCGCGATCATCAGCATCGTCTGTAAGATCAGAAACCATCGTGCCCTTTTTCACGGCTGCGGAACAGACGCATTTGTATTTTTCACTTCCTTTGTATGAAAGAGTTCCTGTCAATAAATTGTTCCCGTTGAGAATAATTTTTTCTGAATCAAAAATGTTGCTATTCAGATGATTTACCTTTTCATCTAATGATTTACCAGTTAGGTCTTTTCCAATCTTTTTACATTGTTTTAAAAATTCCTGTCCGCCTCCACAAGCGCATGAATCTAAAATCTCTTGCATCATATCGGAATCAAGCAATTTCTCCATTCGCGCAATAATATCTACCAAATCTTCGTTGCCGATGATTTCTTTTATTGTTTTTTCATCAATATTATTTAACAACAACTTCTTTTTAATTCCATAAACTCTTGCCATTTTTTACTTTTCCCCCTTCAGTTTAATTGGCACTCTGCCTGGTTCCTGTCACCATATATGGCATATACTTTTTGAGTAATTTCCTGCAAATAATTTGTAAAGTCATATTCATTTTGAATTGATTCAAATAGTTCTGGTGTATAAAACTTCCTTTCCTCCTGAAGCATTGTTATGATACTTCATCCATATGTTCTGGAGTCATCAGATTCCTATAAAACTCATTAGCTGGTTTTAAATTCGTATCCAAATAAATTAACTTACCAAACTTCATTTTATATTTTACTGCTAATTGTAATGCAATAATCCCACCAAGGCTATGTCCAATTACTGCCTCATAGTACTGATGCTGATAATTTTCATAGACCCATTCACTAATATCAGCTGCCTCCTTGGCTCTTAGTGTGATTTCATGCGGATATTCCGCTTTTTCCAAAAGAAAGAACAAAGATGCTTCTCTTATTATTTTACATCGTTTAAAACACCCATAAAAATCGGCATATTAAACTCGTTATCCACTATCATAAAGAAAAACGGACGATTTAGATTGACCATCTTAGGTTCTGTCAGACGGGCAGATTCCGTTTTCATCTCTACGGCGGTGACAGCACCTGCTTTTGTGCCTTTTTCGTCTACCTCAATTTTTGTTTTATGGATAACACGGCTTATAAAAATATTTCCTGCACTGGACTGCCCAAGTGAGCTGAAATCCGCAATATCCCCATCAAAAGCATCCCTTATGCCCAGTTTCTTCAATATTTCGGAAAGCTCTTTGTTATATTCAAATGCAAATTTAGGCATAAAGGTATTTACCTCTTCATTGCTTTGTTTTTTTATGGCATCAATTAGCGTTTTGCCATCTATTGAGGCCATAAAATCCGATATTGCAAGTCCCCCGTCAGGTAATAATGCCACAAAGGAATATTTATTATCTGCATAAGGCTTTGAAAATCCGATGGCATTCGGTACCTCAATATAGCCATATTCGGTACTGTGCATAAAATCAACCATCTTTTTATCGCCGCTCTTTGCAGTAAACTCCCCATCACTTATCGAGGAGTCCTTGTAAATACTCAGCCACTCAGCATCGAAAGACAGTGCATTGATAAGGTACATTACCGCATTTTCGGGAGGCTTTTCTTCTAAAAGTTTTTTAATCTGCCCATCTGTTTTTTCATTTACCCAAGCGTTAATATCATTTTTTGTACTATCATCAAAGGGAGCTTTATAAATCTCGGCATCGTAATAATTCTTATTTGTTTGCAAAAATTCCTTCTCTACAATCAAATTTTCCTTATCCTTAAACCAAATGGAATTGGCAAGGCTTACCTTATATTTATCGGCAGTGGGGAGATAAGATTTATAGGCATAGAGATATTCGTTCAGACTACCTATATCTGTACCGAAAGCCTCCTCCATCTGGGCAAGTGTTTCCTTTTCCGCACCGTTTGCCGTCATAGATAGGGCGGAAATGATAGAGAGTGGTGAGATAAGTGTGTTTTCATCCTCGTGTATTTTCTCAAAAATATCAAGGGAAAAATCAACAATTTCCGTTGTTTTGTCAGCGCTGTTTTCCTGTAGTTTGTCAACGACGATTGGAGCAATGTCATTCTTATTAACACCTGCCATTAAATTTGTGGCAATTAGATTTGTACTGCTATTGCAAGCTGTTAATGTCAGCATTAGTGCAAGCAGTAAAGCTATTTTTTTCATATGAAACACCTCCTAGTGATTAGACGATAGTCCTTGGATAAGAGTTCCAAGTTAATCTGCCTTTGCTGCGTGGATTTGTTCATTTCTTTATTTGACAACTGCACACCTAACATCTATAATACATTTATTACATCCGTAAGATTTAGGGAGGAATTTGAAATGAGTGATTTGCCACAGATTTCTGAAGCGGAATTTGAAATTATGAAAATCGTATGGAAACATGCACCAATCAGTACAAATGAAATAACAGAGAAATTATTACAGACTACAACCTGGAGCCCTAAGACAATACAGACCCTGATTAAACGTCTTGTAACCAAAGGCGTTCTGTCCTATGAAAAACAGAGCCGTGTATTTGTTTATACCCCGATGGTGAAAGAAAACGAATATATTGGTCAGGAAAGCAATTCTTTTCTGGAGCGTTATTATGATGGGGATATCACTGCCATGCTGTCTGCGTACATAGAAAACGACAAACTGTCTGAAACAGAAATAGAACACTTACGTTCCCTTCTTTCCAAGAGGTCAAAAAAAGGAGGCAATTAACATGGCTAATTTTATGATACGCTTTTTAATATGCAATGTTTTTATCAGTGGTATCATCGGAATTCTTTTGATCGTCAAACAGATATTCAGAAGCAACCTGTCAAGCCGGATGCAGTATGATTTATGGTTTCTACTACTTGGATTATTGGTGGTTCCCTTTATACCGTTCCGTCCAATCGGATTTCCGCAGATATTTTTATGGCTTGGAAACCTGAGAAATTCTCCTGTGTCCAATACCGGAACTGTTATGGAAAAAGCTGTGGGTATAAATCCAACCGAAACAGCAACTTGGATGAATGATTTTACCCTTTCCATGAACAGCGAAACACCATCCGTTACCGGGTTCATATTATTGGGGATATGGATTGTGGGCATTCTTGGGATGATTGTATTAGTAATAAGATCATCGCTCCGTTTGCACACCTTGGAGAAATCTGCACTTCCTCTTCAGAATCAGGAGATTCACAGATTGTATCATCACTGTTTGAAAGAAATGGGGATAGCAAAAGAGATTTCTATCTACAGTACCGCTTTTTTGAAATCCCCTATTATCGTGGGCATTCTGAAACCCTGTATTTATTTGCCGATTCATTTAATATCAGATTATAAGGAATCGGATATGCGGTATATGCTCTTGCATGAACTGCAGCACTATAAACACAAGGATGCTCTTGCCAGTTATCTGATGAACCTGACTGGAATCCTATATTGGTTTAATCCCCTTGTCTGGTATGCTCTGAAAGAAATGCGTAATGACAGAGAGGTAGCCTGTGACACTTCCGTTTTAAAGATGCTTGAAGAAGATTCTTACACGGATTATGGTAATACATTGATTAACTTTGCAGAGAAAGTATCACTTACTCCTTTTCCATTCGCTGCCGGTCTTGGTGGGAATATGAAACAGCTAAAGCGGCGTATTATTAACATCGCCTCCTATGAGAAACCGACATTTTTCAAAAGACTAAAAGGCATGACTGCTTTTATGCTGACTGCTGTTCTTCTTCTGGGGCTTGCACCAATCTTATCTACATACGCAGCAGATATCAGCCATTACCAATGGAAAGCCTTTTCTCAGAATATCTCCTATGTGGATCTTTCCACATATTTTGGAGAATATGAAGGAAGTTTTGTTTTATATGATTTGGAAAATGACGCTTGGAGCATACACGATATAGAGGATGCTACTCTGCGAGTTGCACCAAACTCCACCTACAAAATATACGATGCTTTGCTTGGATTAGAAAAAGGTGTCATTACGCCAGATGACTCCTTAATAGCATGGAATGGGGAGACCTATCCATTCGAAACATGGAACGCTGATCAGACCTTACAGTCTGCAATGTATTCCTCCGTAAACTGGTATTTCCAGGCAATAGACGAACAACTTGGGGCAGCCTCTGTTTCTAACTATATTCAAGAAATTGAATATGGCAATAAAAATATGAGTGGCGATTTATCCACCTATTGGCTGGAATCATCGTTGAAGATTTCCCCAGTAGAGCAGGTCGAACTATTGATGAAACTGCATACTAATAACTTCGGCTTCACCCCAAAAAACATCAATGCAGTAAAAGACTCCATCTGCCTTTCTTCTTCCAAAACCGGAACCTTTTATGGAAAGACAGGCACCGGACGTGTGGATGGTCATGATACGAATGGATGGTTTGTGGGATATATAGAAACTGCTGACAACACATACTTTTTTGCCACAAATATCAAAGCTGATGGCAATGCTTCTGGACTCAATGCTTCTGAAATCACATTAGAAATTCTCTCTGACCTGAATATCTGGAAATAACAAAATCGGGTAAATGGCCAATACACTGACCTTTACCCGATTTTTTTATTCTTCGTCAATCAACTTTTGTATTTCTTCCTCTATTTATAACTACTCCACACGGACACGGTATTGGTAATCCGGGATGTCCTTAATTCCATCATTCAGAATTACATTACCCAAATACCTAAAGCTGCCATCATCAGCAAACCGCACTGTAAGTTCATGGGTAATAACTGCGTCATCACAGATAACCATATCGCATACAGCCTCTACCGTTAATGTAATAGTTCCATCTTCATTTTCTTTTATATCAGTAACCTCCGCTAAAGAAGTTCCAAAAAAAGTAGGTGCATAATTGAAGCAGCCTAATCGTACCCACTCATAAGTCTGGTTTTCTTCATCAAATACAGCATATTCTCGTATCTGCTCTGCTGTTACCGGAAGATACTCCATTATCAAACTCTCAAAGTCTTCTCCCGGTATTCCATTTGGATAATCCTCAGAATTAAACTTTCCCTGATATTTCATCTCATACAGATATTCATACATTCCATTGTAATCTAATTCTTCCACATGTTCTGTGTCCCAATTGGAACATAAGAGATTATTTCCCTGATATCCTAATCCTCTTACACATCTTTCAGACATTTCCTGTTGCTCTTCAGTCATCGGTTTTATTCTGACCAAACAGCTTCCATTAACAATTTCACTGACTTCTGATGGTTCTGGAACGCACAATTCATAGCAGAACCAGCCTTTATCAGTGTATTTCCATTCATTAATTCTGGTATAGGAAACATATGCCATTCCTTGACTATTCTCCTCATTCCATACTGATCTTGCACCTAAAACATACATATCCGTTCCATCAAAAATGTATTTCATTCTTCCTATGCCACCATCATTATATAACTCGTAAACTACTACCGAACCGCTTTTTCCTTTCATACATTTTTCAAAGAAACTATTCACACCCTCATAATTTTCCATATTAGAATATGCCACCATTGCAGTAACCGGATATCCCAGTTCTTTGATTTTATTCTGCATCTCAAAAACCGTTTCATCCGAAAGAGCAACATTGGACGCTTCCCCCTTGTCTGCATTTTCATAAATATCAAAAATGAGTTCCATCATTTTTTTACAGTCATCTTCCGCTTCTTCTCTTTCACTATCATCTACCGGAAGGTCATAACCTTTTTCCCATTGTACTGCTGCTTCCTCTTCTGCACTTTTCATTTCTTCCGTAGAAACAGCTTCTCCAGCATCTTCCACAAGAGGCTCTTCTAAAATTTCATTTTTTTTTCTGCAAGCACACATTAAACAGCCAAGCAGTAACACCATGATCAGCAGCATACATTTTTTCTTTAATACCATAACATCCTCCTTCCGTTCTTGCTATTGGTGGTAGCTCCGGTTCTTTAAGAAGGAAAATCCAAATTTTCTAATAAACCGTTTCACATCTTCCATCATTCGTATCCTCCATATACCTCTTCCCATTCTTCCTTTGTCAAACGTGGTGTGTGCCATGTTTCCGCATAATTGTTTTCAGAAGGAATAATCCGGTTAGATACATACTGCACCCCTCCATCCTCTAAAGGACGAACCACAACCTGGTGGGCATACACTTTGGAAATTCCCGCATAAGGAAATACTGCATGAACCATAAGCGTTATTGTTCCATCACTGTTTTCTGTAAACCCGACTACTTCTGAATATGGATACTCAGGATACTCTGCTTCGTAGAATCCTCTCTGCTTATATTCATAGGCTGCTTCCTCTGAATAATAGGTTGTTTTGGACTGTAGTGTCTCACTGTCGATATTGAAGTATGCCATAATAACACTTTCAAATTCATCCTCTGGTATTCGATAAACCGCACCGGCTCCTAAATTATCATCTGTGACATAGGGAACGGGTTGTTCATTTATTTTCGGATAGAAGATGTCATATAAATCGTAAAAATTTAATTCTCCAAAATCCTCTTCACTCCAATCTACAAGGAACATATTATTGCGTTCATAACCAATGGGAAGGAGATACTTTCGATTCAGTTCCCTGCATTTCTCATCTAATGGCTGCACCCGAAATGCAGTATGTTCCTCTGCCCCGCTTAAAGTAAGAACATATAGTTCTTCCGAAAAGCAAACTCCTGAAAACATTAAATATCCGTCTTCCGTATAGTTCCAGTCGTCAGCAGTGTAAGTACCTGTAAATATTTTCTGCATATCCTCATTTTCATATTCGTAATAGCTTTTGACCACATCCACATTGCCATCTTTCGTTTGTAAGTCATATATTACAAATGCATCTAAATTAATGACTTCTATGATTGTAAGTTTATCTTCTTTCTTCGCATCTACCTTTTCACAGAATCGGATTACCTGCTCCGTACAGACCATATCAACTTGGCTTCTGCTATCAACCGCTGGATATCCTTTTTCTCCAAACCGACTTACAATACTGCGTATCATTTCCAAATCAGACCATGTTTTTTCTGCTGCAAATTTTTTATAAAGATCTCTGTAGATTTTTACAATTTTCTCTTCTTCCTCTGGATTACTCTGTGGGGAAATTGGTACTTCACTTTTATTTTCTATAATTTGTGTTTTCATTTGGGGTGCATCGCTGCACCCCGAAACATTTAGCAATAACATAGCGTTAATTGCTATTAAACTAATCTTCCAAAACCTGTTTGTCTTATTCCACAACATAACCGCTTTCTCCTCTTCCTTTTACGTCTTCTATCATACTGGCAATCATAATCGACCGCTCTACCGTATCCTCTGCAGTAAAAATAGCAAACCATCTCTAATTCCCTACCGGATGTATCTTCTTTGGATGCCTTAATCTCTGCAGTACCTCCTATTCGCCTGTGTTATGGAAACCCCAACTTTATCTGATGCATTCAGTTCCAGGAAGATCAGTGAATCCTGCCATATCAGCTTATAACCATCTCCCCCTTAAGAAAAAATGCTTCATTTTCAAAACTGATATTTCCAGCATCCGTATCAAAGGATGTCTGATATTATATTTTTAAAGTTCAGCGATTCTCTCCTACTAGATATTACATTTGTAAGATTTAAGAACAAAAAAATAACTCTTAGTACTTGCTGCACTTGCATAAATATTACACCCGTAATATTTGTAAGTCAAGTTAATATAAAAGGCTTCTACTAAAAAGTATCATACTTTTCCGAAAAAAGCGATACATTTTAGCAAAAGCCCATTATTCAGCAGAGCTTCTCTCCACCCCACTGCCATATCATTCAGTTTGTTTAACTATTTAAATGTAAAGGTTAACTTTACCGGTTGATGATCTGAATATTGAAATTCTGTAGGTATAACATTTACATTCTCTACTTGTATATTATTAGATACAATAAATCCATCAATGATATACATTTGTGAATTTTCATAGGAGCCCGTATATGGTTCATTTAACAGACGACATGTAGGGATACTATCATCCACTGCAATTGAAAATGTATCTGGTATATCCTTCTTTGTAATAATTCCAGGCATCCAATTTTCCTGTTCTAATATTGGATATTGCTTATATCCTTCAAACATTTGATTAAAATCTCCACCTGCAATAACATAATTACCTTTTTCATATTCTTTTTCAAGGATATCCGCCAGCATTTTACTTTGCGCAATCTTTCCTTCTCCACTGTCATAAGCTTCCAGATGTAAATTAAATAATACAAGCTCTTTCTCTGTACCCTCTATTGGGATTCTAGTCTCAAGAAGAGCACGTTTTAGATTACATATCTTAAGGGGCCAGCGGAAAGATTCAGGAAGTGAAATTCGTGAAGCCGAATTTACTTCTAAATCTGTTAAAGTAACTAATCCTGCTTCTACATGTCCAATTGTCGGAATGGGATAGGGTATATAATCACACTTGAAGTTATAAGAAAACATGCCCGGCATTTGTAAAGCTTTTTCTAAGTACTGCATTTCATTTATATGATAAGAACGTTTGGAATCTATATCAACTTCTTGAAGAAAATAAATATCCGCAGGATTACTCTTCATGACATTTGCATTTCCTAATAAATTTTCTTCTACAACTCCCTTATTGTCTGGCCTTACTTTTCTTCCTCCATCCATAAAAAAGTCCTCTGTGCTGCCTAAAGCGGAATAACCTATATTATATGTAATAACTGTTAATTCCGTATCTTTATTTATTTTCTTATCTCCCCTTGATGTGGAAAGTGTCTCCACGGCAGAAGGACGATATTCACGTATGGTAAGAAATGCAATGCCTCCCGCAGATAACCCTAAAAGTATGACGATGATTACAGCACAACATTTTGCAATTCGTTTGATTCTTTTCATAATCTTTTTCTCCTTCTTAATGTCCATATATTTTCCTTTCCGATATATTTATTTTCAGTTCATTCACCCAAACCAATAATTATACGGTATTGAACACCGTCGGATGGATTATGGTAAATAATTCAGGGTTAGTAAAGCAAAAAGAACCCTCCAGCGTGAAGAAAAATAATATGCCTCCCTGTAATAAACCACTTAAATGTAAAAAACCGTTTATTACAAGGAGAAGCATATTTTTATGGAAAAAAGTACACTAATGTTGCCTTTATTTCAAATTAAGCCATTCTATTACATCCTTCATAACTTCATCTTTATTAATTTCATTCAGCATTTCATGCCTGCCGTCAGGATATAACTTCAAAGTAACGTCCTGTATACCTGCTTTTTTATAGGCATTATAAAGCTTCCTGACACCTTTTCCGGCACCGCCGACAGGATCTTTGTCTCCGGAAAAGATATAGATGGGCAGTTCTTTAGGTATCAAGACAATATTTTTTGTCTTATCAATTTCTTTCAGACCTTTCATAAAATCATAGAAGAATCCCGCAGAAAAGACTCCTCCACAGTATGGATCCTTTACATATTTATCAACTTCGTCCTTATCTCTGCTTAACCAGTCAAATTCAGTACGGTTCGGTTTAAAAGCATTATTAAAACTTCCGAAGGAAAGCTGGTTCATTTTCTCGCTTTTTGCTTTTCTGCCATTCTTTTTCACTTCTCTGCTGGCAGCAAGAAATCCAAAGTTATGTAAAAGTGCTGCTCTTCCACTGGAACCAGAAAGAATTGCCCCCTTTAATTCCCTGCCAAACAGCATAATATACCTCTGAGTAGCAAAGGAACCCATGCTGTGACCAAATAAAAATACCGGTAGATTAGAATGATCCTTTTTTATTATGGTTGTTAACTGGTGCATGTCTTTCACTAACCAGTCAAAACCATCTGCTTCAGCCAGATATCCAATGTCTTCAAGGCTTCCTGCTGTTTTTCCATGTCCCCGGTGATCATTGGCATAAACAATATACCCATTCTTTGTTAGCAAATCAGCAAACCCTTCATATCTAAATGCAGTCTCAGCCATTCCATGGGCGATTTGAACAGCACCCTTGATTTTTGTACCGGGATCAGGACTCCACTTATAGACAAAAACATTTGCTCCGTCACCTGATTGAAAACTAAACTTTTCTGATAGCATATGATACCCTCTCCTTACCTTCAATGTAATAAGCCCTAAGAGCAGGACAAACTATTGAGCTGGCTATATAACATTAGATCATGAACAAAAAAAGTGTTCTTAATCTTGGCACTCCGTTCGGAAATTGCAAGCAAGCTTACATTACCTCACTAAGTTTTTATTATATCATTAATAAAAAGCATATTCATGATCTCCAGCTCCGATCGCATGACCGAGAGTAGCTCGCATCATGCTCAATATGCTTTCATTAGATCATGAACTTAAAGCATGCTCATGATCTTGGCACTCCAATCGGTATTTTCATGCAAGCATGCAAATGCCTCATTCCGTTTTTATTATATCATGAACTTGAAGCATGTTCATGATCTTGGCACTCCAATCGGTATTTTCATGCAAGCATGCAAATACCTCATTCCGTTTTTATTATATCATATTTATATGGTTTAGCCTATTATGCTATACTCAAATTTTCTGCTATTTCTGTAAATATTACGCCAAGAGCATAAGCACCGGCATCAGGATACCCTAAACTTCTTTCTCCAACAGTTCCCGCACGTCCCATTCTCGCCACGATATTCTCTGTTGCTTTTGCACCTGCTACGGCAGCTTTGGCAGACCTTTCAAAAGCTGCTTTAAAATCAAGACCCTGCATGGCACTTTCTGTCCAGGAGTCGGCACAGGGAACCAGTGCATCAATTAATGTTTTATCACCAACAACTGCACCTCTGCCAAAAGAACGCTCTCCCGTACTTTGAATTCCCTTCACGGCTGCCTGCATTATTTCAGCAAAATCAGTGATTGACAGAGCGGTCTCCTCTCCTGCACTTTTTGCGGCTGCCCGGAAAGCAGAACCCCAAATCGGTCCTGAAGCACCGCCGCAATGTTCCATAATGATCATAGAACAAGCGTCTAAGAAGCCTCCGATGGTATCCGCTTTTGTATGAAGAATTTCCTTCCATTCTTTTTTTAACTGCTTGAAGCCCTTTGCCACACTCATGCCAAAATCGCCATCTCCGGCATGAGAATCCAGTTCACAAAAAGGCACTTCATTCTTTATAATACATTCGCTCATTTTATCAAGGATATAGAAGAGATTTTGTGCGGATAGTCTGCCATCCCGTATAACGGAATAAGAATCATCCGTTTCACATTGATAAGAAACCTCCTTGGTCTCGTCACTGGCGGCAACCCGTTCTGAATATACTGCTTTTTCAACGGGACCATCTACTTTAAAACCGGGAGCATCACATTTCCCGGAAAGTAAATCCGCAAGTTCCTCATCCAGCCTCATAATAGAAACCGAAGCTCCCAGCATATCAATGCTGGTCATATAATTTCCCACGAAGGTCCTGTTAATTTTTACATTTTTCTTCGCTAACTCCCGGGTTACCGCATTGTTAAGCAAATATAATTCCTGCAATGGAGTGCCTCCGAATCCGTTCACCAATAATGCAACCTCTTCCTCAGAGGAACCATCCACTTTCAAATCCTCCAGTAAGGCAGATACCATTCGTAAAGCCACTTCATCAGCAGTTGCAATCTGTTCCCGTTTGATGCCGGGTTCTCCGTGGATTCCCACTCCATATTCCATCTCCATTTCCCCTATATCAAAGGTTGGGGTTCCTTTTGCCGGAACCGTACAGGAGCTGAAGGCAAAACCAATACTCCTCACATTCCGTGCTGCTTTTAAAGCAGCCTTTTTTACTTCACCAAGGCTCTTTCCCTGCTCCGCGCAGGCACCTGCTATTTTATGCACCAGTACCGTACCTGCAACACCCCGGCGGCCTACCGTATATAAGCTGTCCTGAACGGCAATATCATCATCAACCTTGATATAATCTACCAAAATACCGTCTTCACTGGCCAGATATGCTGCATTTTTAAAGTTCATCATATCGCCGCTGTAATTTTTAATAATTAATAATGTCCCCTTATCACTTGCCGTTTCCTTTATAGCCTGATATACCTGGATCTGGGAAGGAGAAGCGAATACATCTCCGCATACAGCAGCATCCAGCATGCCTCTGCCGACAAAACCTGCATGAGCAGGCTCATGTCCGCTGCCACCGCCGCTGATGAGACTAACTTTATTTTTATCTATATCTTTCTTTTTGATAATTTTATATTTATCAATAAATTCAAATTCCGGATGCGCAGATACAATACCATAACACATTTCCTTCACAAAGGTTTCCGGTCTATTAATAATCTTCTTCATATCATCACCTCTATCGTCTTTTGTAAGCCTTACCCAAAGCATCAGCCGTAATAATAGCTGCCGCTACTGCTTCTTCCGTAATAGGGAAAGGCATGGAATAGATGGACTCACCCTCCGCGCAGGATTTTTTTGCCACCAGCATCAGTTCTTCCGGAGAAATGAAATCAACACCGATATCCGACAGGCAGATTGGCAGTCCTACCTTCTCGCAGAAATCCATTACCTCATTCAATTCTTCTTCCGGTGCATTTTCCAAAACCAACTGTGCAATGGTACCAAATGCAACTTTTTCACCATGAAAATACTTATGGGTGCCTTCCAGAATCGTTAATCCATTGTGAATTGCATGAGCCGCAGCAAGGCCGCCACTTTCAAATCCCAAGCCGGACAAAAGTATATTGGTTTCAATAATATTTTCCAGCGCTTCCGTTACCATGTTGTTGTCGCAGGCAGTCTTTGCTTTGTAACCATCTGCCAACAGGCTTTGATAACATAAGGCTGCCAAAGCTAATGCTGCGTTCGTTCCCTTGGCCTCTTTACAAGCTCCTTCCCGGAAACCACAGGGTAAGCCGGCATTCACATTCGCATAGGCTTTTGCAGTTGCTCTTGCCTCAAAATAGGTCGAAAGTGCATCTCCCATACCGGATACCAGAAAGCGCACCGGCGCTTTTGCAATTACTGCCGTATCAATGAGTACTACATTGGGATTCTGCTTAAAATAAGCATAATCATCAAAGGAACCGTCCGTGGTGTAGAGTACCGCGGAATGACTGGTCGGTGCATCCGTTGCCGCAATGGTGGGAACGATAATAAGGTTATCGCCTTTTGCCACACATTTCGCCGTATCAATGGCTTTACCTCCGCCTAAACCAATGGTACATGCACAGCCATTGTCTTTTGCAAGCTTTTGCAAGCGCTCTACTTCAACTCTGGAACATTCTCCACAAAATCCACTCTCCACAAAAGTAATCTTAAATTTTTCTGCCGTAGCGTCCAATTTGCTTTTCACTCTTAAAACATCCTCCGGATGTGCAATCAGAAGCGCTGATTTTCCGAATTCCTTAACAAAGTAACCAAGATTTAACAACTCATCTTCTCCCTGTACATATTTTGATGGACAAATAAATGCTTTTCTCATAAGTAACTCCTTTCATACCTTAACCATTGTTTGCAGCTTTCAAGCTCCCATACAATTCTTAAGCTTACCTGTGATACTGTTTCGATAAAAGTGAAAATATTCTTTATTTTTTCACTTTTCACAAGTGAATCAATTTTGTTTTCATCAATTATTATAATAAAATCCACTTGAAATGGCATTACACTATGCAATACAACTATAAGAATAAAAGATAGAAATATCTGGTTTTTTATATGATTTTTCAAAGCTGTTATTAATTTAACTATTATGCTTTATTTTAAAAAACCTTCTATTCTTAAGGATTCTAATACTGTTGACTGTTATCTTAAGACAATATATAATGGTGTTATGCAGCATTTAGTGCAATATTTTTCTATTCTGTCCGTTCACAAAAAAAACTAATTGGAGGAATAACATGCGGCCAAATTTTAGTGAAATTGATCAAATTGTCAATCCCGTCAAGTTTCAAAAAATTCAGGATGATATAGCCTCTGCTACGGATCTTGCTTTGATTACGGTTGATTATAAGGGAACACCCTTGACAAAGCACAGCAATTGCAGTGATTTTTGCCAAAAGGTCCGTTCTTCAAGCTATGGGACTTACTGCGAAAAATGCGATTCACACGGTGGTCTGGAAGCTGCAAGGCTTAGAAAACCCTATATCTATATCTGTCATTTTGGTTTGATTGATTTTGCCATTCCCATTATAGTAAAAGATCTGTACATAGGCGCTTTTATGGCCGGTCAGATATTATTATCTCCGCAAGACCTGGCAGATGCCCCGGAATCTATTCTTCCAGGCGTCCAAAGTAAGTGGGAATCTATTGGAGAAGACATGAAAGAAGCTTTTGATGCCTTACCTGTTATGCGCCTTGATAAAATCACCGCTCTGGCTAATATGCTGCTGCATATTGGTAATTATTGCGTTGAAGAGGCTGAATTAAAGGCTTTGCTCGCTCACCGTTCTGAAAAAGCTTCGAACGACACCTACGCTGAAGCTGGAGCGGATGACTACTTAAAACTCAATACAATCAAAAGGCGTCCTAAAAAAGGAGCTAATCAATTGATTCAGCCTGCTTTGGCTTATATGAAAAAACATCCGGAAGAAAAAATCACCCTTGAAAAAATGGCTGCCTTATGTAATATTTCCCCAAGCTATTTCAGCAAACTGTTTGCAAAAGAAAATATGGGAAATCTATCTGATTATGTCAATAAAATCAAAATAGAACTTGCAAAAGAGCTGCTTCTTAATTCCGACTGGAACATACGGACCATTGCAGCACATATAGGCTACGACGACAGCGGATATTTTATTAAAATATTTAAGAAATTTACGAATAAGACACCCCTTGAATACCGTAATGACAAAGAAAATCGAATCAGATAGCTTAGAGTCCAAAATGAAAATCCCCTGTAAGAACCGGTAATTTGCCTTAATTCTTACAGGGGATTTCAACATTAATTGCTTTTTAATTTAATAAAGATTTGCCAGAGGCGTTCCTTCCGTAATGCGGTAATCCGACAATAGCTTCCGGTAGGCAAAAACCTTGAAAATCAATCTTCCAAGGCTTTACATATTACTTATACATATCAACACCATTTACTACTTTTCCAGTGGAAGCCATCCTTCTAATAGCGGCTCGATAGGACAAAACGCATTATATCCACCCATGTTCTTTCCAATAAGCAGCGTCCTTAGGTGTACCAAATCCCGACTTTTGCATACCACCCATCATTTTGAATATGAACTTTTGACGCAATCCACGGCAAACCCTTTCGTAATTTTTCTTTGTCTTTTTTGCAATTTTCATTGCTTTTTGTTCTATTTTAAACTTTATTTTTGGTTTCACATCATCCCATTTTGAAGCTGCTACGGCCACATTAAGTCGGTATACTTTAGGAATTCCCCACCAAAATAGTTGCTTTGCTATTTGTTTTGAGGCTACACCTGCACCGGCACCAGCCGTTGTCGATACTGCAATTGCTACTTTGTTTTTCATTTCATCTAATGGACGATGACTCATCCAGCGATAAGCCATATGATCAAAAAAAGTTTTTAATTGTCCGGTCATACCCATACAGTAATTTGGGGTTTCAATAATTATTATATCTGATTGCTCAATAGCTTGAATGATAGGCTTTGTTAAACTTCGGTGTGGACATTTTTCCTCATCTTTCATAATACAAGTATAACAGCCAATGCAATTGGGTATATCATTAACAAAAAACTCATTACATTCATCATCTTCAGAAATAAGCAAGTCAAGTAATAATTGAGTTGTGTTCCATGTACTTCCATGATGTTTCTGCCCGTGTAAAGCAGTGATTTTCATTCCATTACCTCCTAACATACAGCCTTGAAAACTGACTTACATGCTTTCTTAATGTTTCCATTACTTTTGACTCTTGAGTTTCATCGTAACTTTCAAGTAGCAAAAATATAGTTGAATAGAAGTGCAATGCAATTATCCCAGGGTCAGCATCAATAAATTCACCTTGTTCGATAAGAGTTTGAAAAAGCTCTGTTTGATATTCCAATGCATCATTAATAAACATTTGCCTAAAAACATCACCCGCAACAGAATTACGATACTGCTCGGTCGTAATCATCTTACGAAACGGTGCAGCAAATTCATCTTTTGCGAAATACAGAAACAGTCCTCCTGCAATCTCTTGCAATTGTTTCTCTGATATACCAACATACTGTATAGCTGCTTCCTTGGAATTTCCACTAGGGACATTGACCATGTTGACTGTTTGCTTATAACGATTCTGCATTTCCAAGAGTAAGCTGTTAAAAATATCTTCCTTACTTGAAAAATGATTATATATTGATGCTGCTTTGATACCGACTTCAGTTGCCAGGTCACGCATCGAAACACCATCATAACCGCGTTCAGAAAAAAGCCGCAATGCTGTATGAAGTATTAAGTCTTTGGTTGTCATAAAATACACCTCACATTAAAATAATTCTTGATATTTCTATCACAAGTGTTTTTAAAATTATAGTTGCAGATAAAATAAAAAACATAGTTTTTAAATAGCCTTGTCGCCGAATAAATATTGATGAAAGAGAGCAAAATGCAATGATTGCTCCACCCAAACAGCAAAGAGTAGATTGTATGCTTTCGGCAGTAAACACTCCCGGTGCTATATTGGGATTTGTAATATTCATCACAGATAAATGATAGTTGTCACGGATTGCAGCAAATATGCATACGAGTAATCCCAAAACAAATAGTAAAGCTACCCGACGTCCCCAATGATTAATCTTTTTTTGATTGATTATTGTTTTGATTGAAAAAATTAAAACCCCAAACATAAGAATTGTTGAAATAACAGTTGCTGTATTGGTAAAAAATAAGTTTAACATAATAAGGCTCCTTCACTAACAAGTGTTAGTATTATTATAACTAACGATTGTTAGTTTGTCAATACTGCTATGACAATTAATTTTTCAGCTTAATGAAATATTAATTTATTTAATTTTCACAGGGCGATATTTACAAAAAAAGCCCGCAACTCTGTAAAAAAGCTTGCAAAGCAGATCGTTAATGAATCGCATCATCTCATCGATTCGTGTTTTCAGATTCTGTCGTGATGCCTGCGCCTGCTTCTCATCACGCAACCTTCTAATCTCCATACCAAGCTCATCACCGTTATTCTTTTGAATTAACAGTTGCCAATAGTTCTTGCTGCATTTCATGAAATTTTCAGGCAAAATCCCTTCAAAAACTGAAAGCGTGAAAAACTTAATTTCCACGCTTTCTAAAACCTTTTGCAAATTATTGATGATTAATTTATTCTTTTAATTAAAGGTTCTTACCGTAAAACTCAGTAAGTTTATCAACTGCCTGCTTTACATAATTTTTAAGCATGGCTGTTTTAGGCATTATAGAGAACGAGGAGCGTCTGGACATAACATTGAAATACTTCTGATAGTCTTTCACGCAAATGATTACTTAAATACTCTCCACCTGTCATAATAATCACAGGATTAATACGAAGACGCCCACATTTCTGTTCATCTATAAGGAGCTCCAGAATGGTTGGATACCCACCAAGCATTGCAGGCTGAAAGGCATTCAGTTCATCTACTATCATTATCTACAGAATTTGGATTTTTCCCTCTTTACAATAACAACTTAACTATGTCTACCCCATAGTTAATAACAGCAACATGTTAAACGAATTTCCCATCCTTTAAGACGGGGAATTTACTTATAATTCATTCCACATAATTAAGTCTGATGAATGGGAAAGATATTCATTGGTCAGTGAATTCCATTCATCTTCGGAAACTTCTTTATCTTCAACCATAAATACATCATAATCGACACTTTCAGTCAAACCACTTTCATCGACGCTGTGATATTTTGAGAAATTTACTTTTGAGATTTCCTTTCCATCGGAGTCCAAAACTAAATAATAATAATTTATGTGAGTCGGTGCCGCACCATCGCGTTCGTATAAAATCGCTCCGTTGTTTAGTGGAGCTTCATAATCAGGACCATCATGCCATAAAACTATCTGTCCATCAAGATATGTAAGAATGGCATAACTGCCACCCGTAATAGGACGCAGATGAAGTTCCGATACACCATCCCCGTTCATATCAAATAGAGCGTAATAAGTTTTAAAATCGGGCTCCAAAGAAATATCTTTGATTGTAACAATGCCATCACTTATCTCATGTTTCAAGTCTTGTGCATTTATACTTCCTGCTAAGAAATTGTTATATGCTGCAAGCGCATCCTTATTTGCAGAAGATTCATCATCAGATGTCTGCGGAGAACCACTATCAGAAGGTTGGGCAGGATTTGTCGTAACCATCTCACTTGGTGCAGGTGATACCTCCGGGGTTGCCAGAGTGTTGCTGCTTTTTTGCCCACAGGCGTTTAGAGCAAATAGAAATAAGGATAAGAGCAAAAGGTAAAGGGTTTTTCTGAGAAAGGACTTGCATTTCATGGCGGCCTCCTAAGTTTTTGTTTTATATAACAGATCTAGTATAAGCGTTGAGATTAAGGCTACTAATCTGCCTAGTAAAAGTCTAATTAATAAAAAAACATTTTTCTGGTATGACTTTCCGGCAGAATTAAATGACTCTGTTTCCAAGAGGGCTCTTGAAGAGTTGTATACGTTTACTGATGTGCATACTCTAATATGTACCACTAGCAACCTAATAGAGGTAGCTTCAAAGTCCGTATAACCTCGAAAAATTGATATAAAATTATAAAGATAATCTATGGGCAAGGCTATTTCTCATTGGTTCTTGCCCATGCTTGTATTATAAACCTGTATATGGAGTTGTCAAGTAAAGCTCCCCTTTGAAAGTCTTAAGATTAAAACCTTGATTTTTGGTTTTATTATAAGTATTTGTGGTGTAGATAACCCTGCGAACCACATCAGGATATTTAAATACACTAATTATCTTCGTATTTCTCTAAAATTTTCTTTAAGTATTCTTTGAAATTTTGTCTCACGTTTAGAGGTTCAATGATCTCACATTTTCTACCAAATTTAATTAGTACATTATACCCATCTTCATTGTCTACAATTGGGTATTTCGCAATATAATTATTTTCATCACAAGCAATGATATATTCTTCTCCAAATCGCTCAATTACTTTATCTTTTATAGATTTCTCTATTCTAATAATTACTGTTACTATATCTTTTGTCATCCAATTCGCACCATCCATTGGTAAAGATACAAAATCTCTTGGCGTAAAAGTTTCTTCTGCTAGCTGAACATCACTCATTCTAGCCAGCTTGAATATTCTATAATCGTTTCGTTCAATACTAAAGGCTTGTAAATACCAGCTGCTTTCCTTAAAAACTACTTTGTAAGGTTCTACTTTACGAGAAGTTCCATCACCACTTTTATCCGTATAATTGAATAATAAGTATTGCTTGGTATTCATTGCTGTTTCTATAACTTTAAGCAATATTCGTAATGAGCGATTTCCCTGATTAGGTTCTAAATCTATCGAGAAGTTTTGATAATTAGTATTTTGTTTTAATAAATCATTTTCTTTTGTCATACTCTGTAATTTGGTTAAAGTGTTAGCTATTTCTTTATTTTCTAATAACTGATTATAACTTTGTAAGCTGGTTATTAAGCTTTGAACATCTTTTGGAGTAAATAGTTTTTTATCAACTTTGTATGATTTCATTAAACTTACTCCACCTGTAGAACCTCTAGTTACCATAATAGGCATTCCTGCAATATTTAAAGTATCAATATCTCTGAATATGGTTCTCCTGCTTACTTCTAATCTTTCAGCAAGTTCACTTGTGGGTATTACATCTCTTTCTAAGAGAAGCATAATAATTGCGATTAATCTTTCGATCTTCATAGAAGTTTCACCTCAAGTTTAATTATGACATACTTGTGTCATAATCTCTATGATAAAGTATAACTATATTAAAAATAAAAATTCTTTGGAGGTATAAGATATGAGCAATTTCAAAATTGAGGAAAAAGAGGCTTTTCGTTTGTTAGGTTTTAAAACTAAATTAGAAGGATCAGAAAAAATTCATTCAGAAATATTTTCTAAGCAAAAAACTGAATTTTTCATGGGTATAATTCAAAGTGGAAAGATGGCCTTACTTAAACCGATTTCTGAATGCAATTACGGTTACGGTGCAGTGACAACGGACGGAAGAAACACTTTCTATTACGCAGGCGTTAAAACAACACAACCATTAATTAATGGAACCGAAGACGTTTCATTCCCAGAAGGAAAATATCTTGTTCTTGCTGGGAAAGGAGGGCTATCTCGCTTAGCATTTGATAAACTTGAAGATCAAGCATTTAAAGAAATTCTTACAGTAGAATACGGTTATGAATATAATGGAAACCCAATTGCTGAAATCCTATTAAATGGTAATCCCACAGACTCAGAAGTCGAAGTATGGATACCTGTTAATCCAAAATAATTATAGTGATTACAAATCTGAATATAGTATATCTAAAGTAGAAGGACTAAACCACGATGGTTCAAGTCCTTTTGCTTAGTATTTCCTTAAGATATCCATCTTCTGCTGAATTACATCTGGTCTATAGTAAAAGCTATGAGAATAATAGTAAAAACTACCTTATTTAATTTTTTAACATGTGCTATTTCTAAAAATATATTTCCAGTATCTTTATTTTAATTCGCCAACAGGAGCGAATGCTCATTTTCATATAACATCATGGCTTAGTATTTCTACCTCTATTTCACTGTTAATGTTTTTAAGCTCCAGCGAGAAGTCTATGCCCACATAATCCTTCTCTACCCCTTGTTCGAGAGAGGTCAGACGAGCTTCGATAATAACTTGATATGTAAATTTCAAATTGTCCATGCTATCGACAAAGTGGGTATAATTACCGCTTTTATCACGGCTCCAAAGGTCACGATACCTGTCACCTTTTTTATCATATGGATGTCCTTTTTCATCTTTTAACTGCTTAATATAATGAATCTTCCCAATATAGTAATTCCCTGTTAAAACGGTTCTGTCAGGAAAAAATTCTCCATTACTGCACAGGCTATTTTCACTACTTTCATCCATATAAAACTCAAATACAGCGTTGTCCACCAACGTATGTATTTCGGAACTTCTTCCTAAGAGAATATTACGTTCTGTTTCGCTCAGTTCGCCCCATTTATTATCCCAGTCTATTCTTGGTTTCATCTTCTTCTCAAAATTAATGTATTGGTTCTGAATATTTTCATTTTTAAATGTTATCAAATTCGGTTTCATACCTAATAACCTCCTGCCCAAAATATAAATTTCCTGTAACTTTTTTTAATTAGCCTACAGGAGCGGATGCCGTGATTTTATAGTGAGCATACTTCTTCCCTATAAGCTGGCACAAATTTTCCTTTTCCACTCCCCCATTTTTCCTTTATCCCTTTTTATATGTATCGGAGGGCCGGTGAAAAATATTTACAATCCTATCCAGCAATATTAAAATTTAAGGATATATTTCGTGAGTGTGCAGCATTAGGCAATCAATCAGCACCATCGGTGTGAACTGGCATCACTTTGGGGTCTCCATCTTATCCCTCACATATTCCAAGAGAAATTTTGCTGGTAGTGAATACTGCCAACAATAAAACCCTTTAGCGAATTGCTCAAGAGCTTTATTGTTAGTAGTATATTTAATAATTTATGCTTTATTGTTGTAATGGACCTTTATATCAATCATCTGGCACAAGACTTTTATCAATAGACTCGAAATCCTCCCATTGGTGCTTAGTAAAATCTTCGAAATTATCAATCCAAACACTATCAACCATTCGCTCCCTGAAATCATCTACAATTGTTACTTGTATATTCATTTTTTCCACAAAATGCTTGACAGTATTTAGTGCTCTTTTATATGGATTGGACAAAACTATACCTATCTCTTTATTTTCAAGATAATTTGTAACAAGAAGTCTATCTTTTAAACCCTTACTTGAGAGTTCCCTTGACCAATCATCATGATTATCATAGTTTGGTTCTGCATGCCGAACCAAATACACTATTGTCATTATTTTATCTCTTGTATACAAAACAATATGAATTTAATCATAGCGGAAAAAAACATCGGTAGCACAGAGCATTGCCACTGTTATTGAAGCAACCGCCAAAAAAAGACGGTTGCATGGAGGAAAACGGTTATCTTATATCTTGGTGCGTTGGGCATTTGGCGGAGCTTGCCTCCGACTATTTGTATGGTGAACGGTATGTCAAGTAGAAGTATGAAGATTTACCTATCTTTACCTCAACGTGGCAATACATCATTTCCAAGGGCAAGGAACAACAAATGAAGATTATCGGGGAGCTGATGAAACGAAAAGATATTACCCTTATCATCTCCGCCATCAATGCAGGCCGTGAGGGAAAACTCATCTTCCGTTTAGTATATGAAAAGTTAGGCTGCAAAAGGCCAATGATTTAGATGGATGAAAGACAAAGTTCACTTGAATAAATAGATTTTTTCATTTCTTTCTGTTATAATTATGTAATATTCACTTTGTATTTGATAAATAAGGGAAGTGGTATCTATCCTTGATGAAAGAGGGAATAACAGAATGCAGAAACAAATAAAAGAGAAAATAGAAGTTCTTTGTAATTTCTTTGAAAAACCAATAAATATTATCTTGGCTTTTATTTCATTAACAGTAGTAATCACTAGCACTACTAAGTATTTATATTCATCTTGGTATATAATAAAATGTCAAGAATTCTATAAGATACCCGCGAAGTACTTTAAACAAATCAAGGCAGAAAAAGTATTTAGCGACTTATTACCAATAGGCATTGTTTTAGTAGTAATGATAATTTTGACATTGGTATCTATAAAAATAGAAAAAAGATCGGATAATACATCTAAAATTATATTTTATGCTGTTAATATTATTTTAGGAATAGTTGTGATATGTATAATTTATGATAATTTAATGAATATTACTCTAGAAACATTAAAAAGGCACATGAATATAGAGATTGTTTCTTCGCATGTTTCAGTGATTCCCATTGTCTTTTTGTTTGTTGCCACTTTTTTAGGATGTGGATTAATTTTCAGTTACTTCTTTAAAAAACGCTTACCTAAATTAAAGTGGGTTCATGCCGTTTTAATTTTGATAACAGTGGGAATAATTTTCATCTCTGCTTTTTACTCTCTGCCAATTGCACCACAAGATAAATCACAGTATGAGGTTACTTTTATAAGTGATGAAACAGGTGATGAAAATAGTCTTGGTGATAATAGAGTTGTTTTGTCAGAAATAGATGGTAATTTTTTAACCGTGTCTTATGAACTAGATAAAGAAAGCGATGCAGTAATATTTTATACTCAAAGCTATAAAATACTTCCAATGGAAGGTCTGGAATTATGGATGAAGCGATTTAATTCAGGAATTAAGATTGACAGTACAGTGGTAATTGATTGACAATCGTGAAAAAATTCCAATTCCACTCAATATAAAGTTTCTAAGCAAACCTTGAAAGAGCAATCATTTTCGATTGCTCTTTTTGTGCGACAGAAAGTCGCACAAAAAGAGATATTGCTTTTACACAATACCTCATTTTTAAATGTTTATTTAATTGTAAGTAAACTATATATCCACGTATAACACTATTAAAACTCAAATCCTAATAAGTTATCTTTTTCAGATAAAGTAATAACACTATTTTTTTTACCATGTTAATAACAGTAACATAGTCTCCGAGTTGATATTTATTTATAGCAATAATTATTTGTTTATTGGATAATTTACCTTGTTTGTACTTTAAATCCTGCAAATCTGTGTTATATTTTTCATATAATTCAATTGATTCTTGATAAACCTCATTCATTGAGATTATTACAACTAAAACCTAACATTTTTCCAATTCCTTGATTGCACCATAATCTTCAAAACTATCTTCCATTTGATATAAAATACAAGAAACAAGTAAACCTATATAAAAGTATTGAATTCCACCATTTTCCATATCAAAATAAAGGAGTCTATCGTATGGCAATTGTGAAACGAGGAGGAGCTAACATGAATAAAATAATTATATTTACTTTGATGATACTATCCATAATAGTATTTTACATCTTGCAAGTCTAAAACAACTTCAAATTTAGATTATAATTTGACTGCTTATACTTATGATGATATAAAAGCCAAAGTTTTAGAAGGTCAAAGTCTTGACTCTGATAATCTAAACGAGTCCGATTTAAAAGTTTACAGTAAGATACTTAATTATTTGGATAAACACGCAGGTTCAAATTTCTATTATATCTATGATACTTATTATGTTGATACAACTAATTCTCATGTGGTAAAAGTTGTATTAAAAGATTATTACGATAACTTTTTATCTATCAATGAGCACCTTACTAGCAAGGGTACTGCTGCTTCCGGCAATGAAAGTATCATCACGCTTACTTATGATAAAGAATTAAACAGTGGGTATGAACCTTTTTTAATGGCAAGAAACTGGTTTTCTGAATTAAAATCAGAATTTGAGAATGATTTTAGTGACTGCCATATGAATAGTTTCTATATTCAATTAGACTATAGGTGCCAAATCCCATAAAAGAGTCCTATGGCGAAAATAATACTGACTGGAAGCACTTTTATACCGAAGAAAAGACCTATAAAAAGCATTTATATGACAATAGCATAAATATATTTTTTCCGATAGGAACAACGATAGAAGACATGAACGAGCAAATAAGTATCATGAACCCTTTATTTTATAAATATTGTGTAACTACAGTATATGGATATATTCTAAATACAAAGGATGCACTTGGCAAGATTAAATCAGATGAATTACTGACAGGGAATTTTTATTATTATAGTGATGTAGATTATATTAGTGAAAAAGTAGAATATAGAGTAACGAAAGAATAATGATCTCCGTTCTTTTAGTTGAATAAATTTGTCTAATAAAAAAAGCTGCTACTCTTTAAAGAGCAAGTAGCTTTTCATTTTTATAGCCAATGTTAAATTACTTGAAAATATTTCATACATCTTTACTGGCATCTAATTTTTTTCATAGGCTGGACTTCTGTGGTGGGATTTCAAATGAGGAAATAGTACGCAGCAATACTCGGAATATTAGGTGCTGTAACGATGTTTCACACAATAACTACAATACCTAGAATTCTTGCTTTATCAGAACCTCACCGTATTAGGATCAGTATTATTGCTATTAGTTGCATCATTACTAATTCTGCCACGTATCATTTCTCAAATGCCGTTAAAAGGCTAAGTGGTCTTTGTTGCGTCATATTCAAGTGTTCTGATGTACTTAAAGATAGCTTAGTTTACCTTATTCATTTAATAGCCAGCTGATTGAAACAGCTGGCTATTTTACTAATTATATTTTAAAAATTTAGGATAGTTCCGGAAAATACTTGTTAGCTAACCTGCAGAAAACCGCAAATTCATGTATTTAATCTTACCATATTTCTGTTAATTTTTCTTCATTGTTTAACTGTTTTTCCGGTGCAACAGAATTATGGATTCCACATGCCTTGAAGCGACAAAAAAGATGCTGATTGAAGCTGGTAGCCCCTTAGCGGCAGAATAATTGACACGCAGGTAATACGGCGTCCCTTTATCCTCTGTTAACCCTTGCGTACTAAGTTTTCAGGCAACCATCTATCTAAGCGATATTTAACATAGAATGCCATATTTTTATGTTGGTTGTTATCTGCATCTAAAGACTTAATAAGGTTATGATAGATATGTTCTACTTTAGCTATTACTTCCTGTGTGGATTGATTTATTAAAGGTTGTACTTCTAAAATTACATCTGCAATATCTTCATATGGATCATAATATAGCTTAAAATGTTTGCATATATCTTTTAGATCTTGCTCAGCTACCTTAAAGCTTTCATCATATTCGACTATATTAGTAGGCTCAATATATGTAATAAATCGAATAAGTCTGTCGTTATGACACAGTGCTTCTGAATATAATGCTTGAGAATAGCGTAATAAGCATAGATCAGAAATTCGTTCGTTATGTTGAAAATACTTGTTAAAGATTCTTTGCTTTTCTAATAAGTCTACCGAAGTGCCATGTGGTAGCTTATTAAAAAATTCTTCAGAATCAAAATTAAGGGCGTCCCATTCCTTCCACGTAGAGGTTCCTGGCAGCAATGTTCCAAAACTACCTGGTTCAAAAAACATATGAGAAATCACAATCTTATCTTTATCATCGGCAAGTTCGATAAAACGGTAATTGCTTTCATTACACCAATCTGAAATAGCACCAACTTCTACTGGACTACACTTAGAAATATTTATTATGCAATAGGATTTGCTATGCAAAGTATCCATAAGTTGAAAATCTGCTTTCCGGGTAAAAAACGAAAATCCAGTTGAAAAAATCTCTACCGCAAAATCACCGCTCTTATGTACAAAAAATTCTTGATCATCTGATGTTGCTCGTACTTTCTCACTATAAGTATAGTTGGGGTCCAAATTATATGTATAATCAAAATCTGAAATAATATTATTTCCAACCACAGAAAAACACGACCAATCAGTAAGATTAAAAATCTTTCGATTATCTATTTCTGAAATTAATTCTACAGGGCTGATGATATATGATACCCATTCATTTTCAGGCACAGTTAATTTAATTCCAGCGATAATGTCATTAACCTCTGTCCAAAATTGCTCAAGAGATTGAGCTTTGTTAGAGTATTCAACGCCAGAAAGAAAACCTCCAAAATTGCAATTGTGATATGAAGATAAAAATGCTGGAAGCATATCCGCCATATGGCATACGACCTTTGCTCTAGCATTATTGTCTGGAAAAGTCTCATGAGTTTCCATTGAAGTGAAAAGTCTATATTCAGGCATCCAAACAGGATAAATATTACATTGATATTTAGCTTTATCAATTTTATACATATTGTTATAATAGGATTCTACTTGCTCTCTAATCCTTTGTATGCCATTGTTGTCAAAGGCATTGTTTAATTCTACTGATATGCTTAAAGTTTCATTTTTTAAACTAGAGATCTCAACTTGCTCTGTTGGAAAGCACCAGTATCCAGTGTTGCTTGAAATTTCCCACATAACTAACACTACAGGATAATAGCTTTGCATCCATATATTTAAGAGACCAGTCGACAAAGATATTGAAAGTCCTTTGACTGTTTGACGAATATATCCCTCTTTTTTTATATCTTCTGTTGTTTTTACTTGTGTTCTAAAAGAAAATTGCGTTCTTATGCTTACTTTATTATCCTCAGATAGAGAAAAAATATCGCATAGTAAATCCTCGCCAAAATCAGAAGTTCCTAAAGGAGTGCAAACAATATTATTTTTTTGGTATGCCAAATTTACAGACAATTCACCGACATTACCCGTAAAATAACTATTTAACGCTTTAACATCTTTACTCAACTTACTAACCTGCCTTTTATTATTTAGTTTCTAAGGTATTTTTTGATATTTCATCAGCAACGAGTAGGTAAAGTCCTAACTATTCTGAAATCTAATATTTATTCTACTGGTTTATAGTCCAATTTTACAATATAATTCGATAATCCATTCTGTATACCTTGAGGAGACATAATGATGTCATAGGTAGTTGGTAGCCTCCTTGCAGTGGAATACCTTTTTGAATGATTGACTCTGAAATCTTTTTTTCAAAGATTTTGTCTCACCAATAAAAAGCAACATCACCAATATTCTGCTACACTTTCCTTGCTACTTTTATTTTCACTTAGTTTCTAATTGCACGCAATAAAACTTTCAAATATTGTGCCTTTTAAAAACTTTATTAGGCACAATTATATATATAATTATTTTTTAGATTTTATTTATGTCATCTTTTGATCCTGAAAGATATTTACTTGATGTTAGTTGAGAATATAAGAACGAATCATCCAACAGTTGCAGAAAGACTGTTCTTGACACTTTTGTATCAAGCTTAATATATTGTCCTGATTCATCGAATTTGAATTTTTTCTTTAATGTTTCATCATAGGTATCAATAAAATTAATTATATCTTTTTTATCACATTTTCTTAATACCACAGATCTTGAGGCTACTTTCACCACTTTTCTTGCAAAACTCACATCATTTATTCCTTGTTCTAGCTTAGTAATATCTTGCACCAGATCAAGCACACCAATTTCGTGAATACTCTCGATTGCTTTCTTTTTGACAACTTCGACAAAACCGAATTTTGATTCTAATTTTTTCAAGTCCTTCACAAATAACTCTCCCTCAATCACCATAAAGTCAAAGTCATAGTTTAGTCTAAAAATTGAATCATCAAATTCCTTTAACTGATTAGAACCTGTAAGCAATATATTGATTTTCTCTGAAGGCTTTTCACCTGTATTCTTTTTTACCATCATAACTTCATAATTTTCTTTGTATAAAGTAACTCGAATATTTTTATGTACATATGCAAATATAAAACCTTTAATTTCGGATAGCTTGTCCTTCTTTATATCATACTCTTGTACTGAAGTTTCAGTTTGAACAGAATTAATTAGTTCAAATTCTTGAATAGGTTGCTCATAATCGTATTTGTATAGAACGTCTTTTCTATCATCAGCCTCTGTAAGTCCCATTACCTTTAGCTCATCATTATTTAAATAATTAACAGTATGGCTGTAAAAATTTTCTGTTAATTTTATTTGTGTCTCTGCATCCAAATCTCCTTTTCTTATCTCTAAACTATCATCTTTTTTTAACAAGAAAAAGAGTTCTCCCTTTACCTTGTTAACTTCAATCTTCTGTATTAAAATTAATAATTTTGCACGACTATTAGTACTGTTTTCACTCATGTGCCTTCTCCTTCACAAAAAATATTTCATCATCTATTTGCAAATATTCCAATTTACTATTCTGCTTAATCTTATCTCGTGTAATTAAAATACAACTTTCATGTACTTTTTCGTCTCTAAGTTCTACATCTGCTTCATAAAGATGATATCCCAAGATTGCTAATGTTGGGTTCGCATAGTATATGTCAGTCTTTACATAAATAATTGCGATGACGATAAGCAGCAATAAGAGTACCAGCGTATAGCGAAATTTGGATAAATCAAAGCATATTAAGGGGATGATATATGTAGTTAAGAAAGTTAAATGTTCATAAGTCTTATTTTTTATCTCCTTTATCTCAAAATACTCCTGTGTACCAGAAGATATCTTATGGTTGAAAGTTTTTACAAATATTGTACTTATTCCTAACATTATAATACTTATACAAGGAATAATATTTCTTTTTAAAAGTGGGACTAATCCTATAAAACTAGCTTCCTTGCTAAAGTCAATTGGAATATCGACATTGACTACAATTAGCATTAAAAAAAGAAGCCATAATGATGATAAATACATTTGAAATTTCATCCAAGTATTCTTGTACACTTACGTCCTCCTTTAACATATATTCTATAAATTTGATAACAAGTTTTATCCTCTTGGACTTAAGTTTACTCCATCTACAGAAATCCAATTTCTTTGTGGGATTACATGTTAAGTTTATTTCAATGTGTCTCTTACAAAATCTTGAAGTATTTTTGCAGATGGATAATTAGACATGGAGGCGATTCCGTTCACCAACTCTATTGGATATAGTGCCCCCTCATATTTTCTGCTTATTAACGATGGCAATGTAGCCAATATTCTACCTAATCCCATTATATCTTCTGATCTAGGAAAATCTGAGGATGAAATATACTCACCCGGCGACATATTTAAGACCATTTGAGTGTTTTTATCTAATATGACAAATACTTTTTCTCCATAATTAGTTCTAGAACCATAAGGGTTTATATGTTCAGGTGCCCGTTGAATTTCCTTTCTAATAAAATCATGGCTTAATACGGCATATTTAATTTCTCCATCATTTAATGGTATAAACCTTTCTATCGTATGTAAATAATCAAAGTACTTACCTGATTTTTCACACCCCATTATATGTATAGGACGCCCTATCCGTTTGGCATGATCAAGAAAATTTCTTATACAAGGAACCAATTTAGCATATTGTCCACCAAGTGTCATCGGTCCATCCTTGATATATAATGTTTCCGACACAAGATTTTTATCTTTGCTTTCCCAATGTAAACGAATAACTGTGAATAGCATTAACGTTTCCATTATCATCATATATGAGGATGCAACAGTTACAGGAGCACTATCCTCGCTCATATCTAAATGAAAACCTATCATATCCGTGAGAAGAACTTCTTTACCGCAGAATTTACAGTTATCTACATCCTTATCATAGCCTATGCCATCATCTATTTTGAGTCCGAAATGTGGACATTGAAAATCTGGTGAGTTTTTATGAACCATATTCCATTTTTCATATACAAGCCACTTCAATGTCTCAAAATATAATCCTTGTTCTTCAATTTTAATAGAGTCAAAAATAGAATGTCTTACAGTATCATATATGTTTCCCTTACCGCTTTTAATGTTTTTTAAAGGAAAGACAGTTGAGTGAAAAAGTGCACTATTCTTCATGATTTCTTGGAGCTGTAGTGGGTGCGGAAATTCTTTATCTATTTTTGCGATTTTGGATTGCTCGATAGTCATTAATGCAGTTTTAACAAACGCAACTTCTTTATTGTTCTCCTGCACAGGAACATATGAACCATCAACTACCCAAATGTGCTGAAGCACTTTTTCTTTATTGCTGTCATATGTATCCCATATACTATCATTTATATCACTACCCAAACCTAGATCGTCAATTTCAAAATCATCAATTAATGATTTTACCCATTCGCTTTCGATAACATTTAGATGTCCTAATTTTGAAGCAGATTCAAAAGGCAACCTATTTCCAGCTGAATAAGCCATGATTTATTCTCCTTTCTTAGGTTGATATAACTTTGCATATACAGGGATAACAAACCTATGTGACATTGTGAGCATTCTCATGTATCCAGGAGTTCTTGACCTTAAAATATCTTCCTCTATTCCCGAAAAAGCTATCTGCATTCTTGTTAATGCCTTTGTTTCATCCTGAGAAGATAAATGTCCTACAAAGAAATTTTCTGTTTGTACTAAAAGTTCTCTATTTATTGTAGATGGTGATTGAGTAGAATAAACCATTCCAATATGGAATTTTGCTCCTTCTTTTGCAAATCTTGAATAAACATCTGTTAAATCTTTAGATTCAGGTGGAAAAAGATTGTGTGCTTCTTCAAAATATAATTGAATATAACTATCACCAAGTTTATTTTCAACAAATTTTCTTTCTTGAGCTGAGAATATTTCCTGAGAAAGTATATCTGAGAAATATTTTCTAATACGATCTGTTGCATTTCCCAAATCTAATATAACGGTTTTACCAGCATTCAATAATTTAACAATATCGGTTAAAAAATCGGTTGCCTGTGATGAATGGTATTCTTTATACTTCGCCAATACAATTGGCCCACTACTGCCTGTGGAGGGAAATAAGAAGTTAAGTAAAGCCCAGTCTTCCTTATCAAAAAGAGGTTCCTTATCACTATTGGGAAGTTGATCATTACTTTCTCTTATGTAATTAACAAATATCCGGAGCTCTTGAACTAGCTCAGATAATGTAGTAGGTTGTTCAGGAACATTACCCTTATACACTTTGTTTCTAAAGTCTTTATTAAAATGAGGTTCAAGAGGTTTTGTATAATTACATACTAATCCACTTGCTTTAAGTCTTTTTTCATCCGCTTTAAAACCAGCTTCAAATAATATTGCCCAATATATTTGTATTCTTCTAATCGCTCTCGTTTTATCACCATTATCAGAAATAGTTTTTATTTCTTCAAAAGAGGGTAAGGTTACACTTGAAAAATTATTTATATAGTTTGAATTTTTATTATCCTCTTTTAGGAATCCACTGAGTATATCTTTGCAAGTATCTGGATTTTCATAAAAATTTAATTTCAATTGCTTAGAAGGTGTTTCTGCACGTGGAGTCAACGCATAGACATCACACCTATCCCTATTGGCAGAATAAATTGAAGAGTTTCCATCTTGATTATTGTCATTTGCGTATTCACCATTAGTATCAAAAATGAGCTGGCCTACATTTTTAGTTTCTGCTGTAGCATCTAACATACCCTGTGCAAGTAGCTTTACAACATTAGATTTACCTAGCCTTGTTTTTCCAAACATTGCCGTTCTACAACCCATAAAATCTTTCATAGAAATATCTACAGGAATATTTTCGGAAGCTTGTTCTTCAACCCCAAATTGACATTCCATTGTGCGTAATTTCCCTATATTCTGCCTAAACTCTGCTTTAACAGTTCCATTAACTATGATATTAAGTAGTTCTTCGTCCGGTGCATATACTTCATAACGATGTGGACTTACTATATTATTTACATCTCCTGAAAAAGCAAGCTTATCTACATTAAATGGGTCTGCATAAAACATTCCCAGAACATCACATTCAAGTGCTCCCCATTGCAAATCAGACTGTGTCCATAAATCAAGTTCTGGCATAGATCGCTTATGCATTTCAAAATAAGTCTGCTGTACCTGAGCAGTTAATGGTGTAGGCGCAATACCTTTTACCCGTAGTAATGTAAAATGTGATTTAGTTTGCTTATAATTTGATGGAAGTAAAATCAAATAAGAGCCTCTTGGTATCCCTCCAACTTCCATCTTATATGTATCATTAGTTATTATTTTAGCTCCATTATAGCCTAATTCTAATACATAACCCACAAAACGCCATTTACTATATTCATTCGCTATTTTATACTTTTCTTGCCTCTCCATAAATTCCTTTACTTTTGTAATAGGATTATTCTCTACATTTGAACTGTCAACCAAATTTTGTAACCCTGCCATAATAATTCCTCCTTCAAATCATATATTAGCACTTACTATTAATTCGTTATATTGTTGTCGGCCTCTAGCCAAACCAGAAATTGAACTATATCTATTAACCTCTGCCAAATAATAGCCTTCCACATTTTCATACAATGCTCGGACAGCTGGGTGATTGACATTTGTCATAATAATCTTTACATTTCTATCTTTTGCTCTATGAAGTGATTGAGCCAATCTAACTTGATCATTCCAATTAAATAACTGGGCAGTATAATTAACAAACCTATTATTTTCATCTTGTACTGAATATGGAGGATCACAAAACAAAAAGTCCTCTGCCTCTGCCATGTCAATGATTTCTTCAAAATCCTGACAAAATATTTGTGCATTTTGTAAAATTGCTGAGCGTTGTTCAAAATTATCAGTATTTAGTATCACGTTATTATGAGTACCTATTGGTACATTAAATCCTCCGTTCCTATTTACCCTATATATCCCGTTAAAGCAAGTCCTATTTAAATAAATCATTCTTGCAGCTATTGTAGCTGGTGTTCTAGGACGCATAGCACGTATTTGATAATAATATTCTTGGCTATGATGTCTACTATGAACTACTAAAGCTCTTTCTACCCTTTGCCAATCATCTCGTATCGCAGAAAAAGTCGTAATTAATTCTCGATTTATATCATTTATTATTGCAATAGGTGGCTCTAAAAAAAAATATAACGAACCTCCACCTAAAAATGGGTCGATGTATCTATGATATTGTGCTGGAAGTCTATGCTGTTCATGATTTATAAACCAATTTTTTCCTCCTGCCCATTTTAAAAATGTTTTATCCATATTGATAATAAGCCCTAAAATTCGATCGAAAATAAAAAATTTTCATCAAATATACTTCCTTTCATAAACTTTTTTCTTTCCTGTATTTTTGTTGCCCTGAAGAAGTCTTTTCAATAGATACAACACATATGTCATTCGATTTAATATAATTTAGAAATAAGGTGCCTAACAGTAACCGATTACTACGTGATATTCGATTCCATTCATAGCCTTTAAAAAGGTCACGAAGCAAAAATATTTCACCTGATTTAAGATTCTTTATTTCATCTTTCGCAGTTTCTAACAACTCATTAGCATTCTGCATAAGTGTACCTCCAAAACAGAATAACATTATAAACAACATTGTTATTCTAATTGTATAACCTTTCCTGTTTCATTTCAACATTAAAATATTATTTCAGACACCTATTTACAGAATATTTGATGCTGTATTTGTTTTCATTCCTGCAACTGATTTCTAAATGCTCACAAAAATCAAAATCTTTACGACATTATTTCTAACTATCCCTTCATCATATGTGCTATTCTCACAAACTATTTCGCCTAAAGCTTTTCTGAATCCACTCCTCATTCAATGTGGGAGAATCAGCACACATATCTTTCCCTTTCTCAATCCTTGTAGAACATCTCCAAACTACCTTACCTCTTTCCGTTCGCCTCCGGTAAGATGCCTCGCAATCACCACACACAAGCAAATTTCCCAAAAGATATTTGCCATTATATTTGCTGGTGCTTGATTCCATTGTGCCATCTTCTTTACGGACTAGCCTTGCGCGTCTAGACATTTCTTCCTGAACCTTATCAAATACTTCGGCAGTAATAATAGCCGGATGACTATTCGTTATATAGTAACGTTCTCTTTGACCAGCATTTTTGCTTTTTCTTCCTGTTATAAAATCTTCCGTATAGGTCTTCTGTAATAAAGAATCACCCTTATATTTCTCATTCTTCAGTATCTTTTGAATAACAGCTGTTGCCCATGCTTCTTTCCCTGTAGCAGTTTTAATCTGATATTCTTCCAGATACTCTTTTATTTGTTGCAGTGTACTGCCTTCCAAATACAATTGATAGATTTTCTTTATCATATTGGCTTCTTCCGGCACGATCATCCATTCATCATTGTCACGCTTGTAGCCCATAGGTATTTTGCCGACGAAGTCATCCCCGCTTTCAAATTTGCGTTTGTATCCCCATTGAACGTTTTCGCTTAAATTCCTGCTCTCCTCCTGTGCTAAAACTCCATTAAATGCAATATCTATTTCTTTTTCTGCTTCAAGTGAATTTAAATCTTCCTTTTCAAAATAGATATTTATACCTTTTGCTTTTAAACTTCGGGTAATAGTTAACGTATCTAACACATTTCTGGACAATCTGCTGATAGACTTGGTAATGATATAATCAATTTCACCACGATATGCCTTCTTAAGCATCGTATCCAAACCATTCCGTTTCTCTTTTTTAAGCCCACTTTCATAATCATAAAACACGCCTGCAAGTTCCCATTCAGGATTCTTTTGAATCAAATCGGTATAATACCTGATTTGAATGTCTATACTGCTTCGCTGACTTTCACGCTCGGTACTGACCCTGCAATATGCCGCAACCTTTAGTTTTCCGATATTCTTTAAAGAGCTTCTTGCGGGAATAAACGTAATCTTTTTCATAATCATATCCTCCTTTACATTCAAATCTTTTTAGTGACTTAATAATATAGAAATGGCGTAAAAGTAAAAAACTCTTACGCCTCAAAGTAATCTTTATTCATTTTCAACTATTGATAAATCAACATAACTGCCTTTCTCAGCGGATCTGCGTAAATATACCTCCGTCCACACTGCATCTGCCACAAGAACATGTTACAAATCATGCACAGTTTTCGATTCAATCGATATCACCGCAGCATTTGCATTGTATACTATTTTTCAATATTTTCTCCCATTTTAACTTCTTGATATTGCTCTTACTCATCTCTTTTGCGTTATCTTTTCTGCTGCAACAGGACCACAACCTCTGCATGCACCGTTCCCGGAAACATATCCACCGGAACCGCCCTTTGTACTTTATAACCTTTTTTCGTTAAGAACACTAAGTCTCTTTCTAACGTCACCGGGTTACATGAAATATAGACCACTTTCTTCGGCCTTAATGAACATAAGGAATCTAAGAACTTCTCATCACTACCCGCTCTCGGTGGATCCATAAATACGAAGTCTACTGTTTGATTCTGTTCTGCCATTTGGCTCATGAATTCACCGGCATCTTTGTTGTAAAAATCAATATTAGATATATTGTTTCTCTTCGCATTTATGATTGCATCACGAACCGCGTCTTTATTCAGTTCTACACCAATGACCTTCTTTACATGCTCACTTGCGACGATGCCGATTGTTCCAATTCCAGAATATGCATCAATAATTGTTTCATTACCGGTAAATCCTGCATATTCAATTGCTTTATTATACAGTACTTCTGTCTGTACCGGATTTACTTGATAGAATGATTTGGGGGATATACGAAATACTTTACCGCATAAAGTATCTTCAATATAACCTTTTCCATAGATAACTTGTTCTTTTTCTCCTAATATCATACTGGTCTTTTTATTGTTTACATTAATTATGATAGTTGTTATTTCAGGATGTAGTTTTCTTAAGGCTTTTACGAAATTACTTTTAGACGGCAATATGGGAGAACCAAGTACCAAAACAACCATGATTTCACCGCTGGTATATCCAACTCTGACCAGTACATGGCGGAGTAAGCCGTAGCCAGTATCTTCATCATAGGTTTTAATTTTAAAGGATTTTAGCAGTCCGCGTATAGAACTGATTATTTCATCTGCCTTTTCATTTTCAATCCAGCATTTTTCTACCGGAACAACACGGTGAGTGCCTGATTCATAAACACCAGATATGGGATTTCCTTTTCTATCACGGTCAAATACAGCATGAACTTTATTTCGATAATGATAAGGATTGTCCATACCAATGATATTATCTACCTTACAATATTTATTTAAAAGACTTTCTACTAATTTTTGCTTGTCCTTTAATTGCTGCTCGTAACTTTGATTCAATAATTGGCATCCCCCACATTTCTTTTCGATTGGGCAAATGGATTCCTTTTTCTTTCCTTTTTTATCTGTAACCTCTTTTTCACTTGTCCTTCTTTTTTCTCTTTGATTTACTCCGATTGGTTTATGTGAAGCAATTTTATGAGGCATCGCCCCTTTTTCTTTTCCCATGTTATGTTCCTTTCTTGTACCTTTCATTACCTTGTACTTCTCATTGCCTTTTATTTTAAAAGTCTTTTATATTAGATTTAAATATCAAAAATATATACCATTGATTTTCTATATTATAATTTTCTATTAAACTCCCTCATTATTAAATTCCGGTATAAAGCTTTCCGAAGCGGTTTCCCCTTCTTGTATAAAGCCATTTTCCACTCCGATTTCTATTGCATAATCCACCAGTTCCTCATACTCCTCTTGTGTAATTTTCCGGTTTAGTTCCGGATATTGTTCCACCTGGGGAAGGGGCGTATACTGATTCATAACGCTTATATAAATAGTATCTCCGAATGTTTCATACAAATACTTTATAATATTTTTCGAGTCCTCCAGATATCCCGGCAAGGTTAAATGTCTAACAATAACTCCTTTTTTCATCATTCCGGATTGGTTAAATTCAGGTTCTCCCACTTGACGGACCATTTCAGCAATAGCTTTTGAGGCTATCTCAAAATAGCTACTGCAATTGGAATATTTTCTTGCAATATCATCAGACATGTATTTAAAATCCGGAAGATAAACAGAAACAATTCCTTCTAATAATTGCAAAGTGTCGACTTTTTCATAACCGCTGCAATTATATACAATAGGAAGTGTCAACCCCTTCTCTCTTGCAATGGTTATTCCTTGTATAATTTGTGGAACATAGTGGCTGGGGGTAACCAAATTTATATTATTGGCACCTTTCTCCTGTAATTTTATAAATATTTCCGATAATCGGCGGATAGTTATTCTTTTGCCCGCTTTTGCAGCCGCAATATTCTTATTCTGGCAATACACGCATCCCATAGAACATCCTGAAAAGAAAACTGTTCCGGAACCAGCTTCCCCTGAAATGCACGGTTCCTCCCACATATGGAGTGCTGCTCTTGCAACAACCAGCTCATCGGTCCCTTTACAATATCCTACTTGTCCATTCACACGATCTGCCTTACAATTTCTTGGACATAAAGTACAATCCTTTAATAAATTCATTATCCTTTTTACACCCATTTCATATCATATTTCATGCAAATCCGTTGTTTTACTCAAATAAATGAATAGCCACTATTTGCATACTTTTTGTTTATATAATTTATCTTATTCTTTCGCTTTATAACAATTTCTCCGTAACACATGCTTTATTGTATTCTTTCTGAAAAATTGTGTCAAGCAAAGTAAATAACATAACTAACAATTAACATAAAAAATTCCCCATCCTGAACTCAGATGACTTTGTTCGGCAGGGAATTTTTTATACTTATTTTTTTTTCGCTGAGTTTGTTGCACTTGAACCTTTGTCACCTTTCTTTTTAGGTGCCTTTTTTGGATTCTTATCTCCCATGAAACTCACTCCTTTGTTTTTTCTAGTACTTCTATTGTATATTTAATTCTAAATGTTGTCAAATAGCTTTTTGAATTCTTCTCGATATTTTTCTAATTGTTTCGACAATTAAAGTGCTTTATTGGTTTATTCACACAAAACAAATTAAAGAAATAGATATTTTAGCTCCTACTACAATACGAAAATGCTTTTGCTACAAATTAATTCTAAAATAATATTTAAATCTCATTGAAATATTAATGAAAACCTTACAAAAATTTCAAATTAATTTGATTAACTTGAAGCATCCGCTTCTGTTATTAATTAGCTACTTTTTATCACCGACATTGCATTGGCCTACATAGTATTTGATATCATTACATTAATTATCTTCATTATTGCCGTTATTGACATTGCTCTTATTGTCTTTGCTGTTATTGTCATTAGCACTATTTTCATTACTGTTATTTTCATTACTGTTATTTTCATTACTGTTATTTTCATTACTGTTATTTTCAATGTTAATATTGATATCACTGTTATTACCACTGCTGCCATCAACATTGCTAATGCTTACATCGACGTTATTAATATCGCTGTTATTGCTATTGCTGTTATTACTATTGCTACCATTTACATTGCTATTATTAATATCACTGCTACTACCATTACTGTCATTTAAATTACTGTTATTAGAATCACTGCTATTCATACATATGTTCTCACCATATTGGCATCCCTTGCATTTTCTGCACTGATACTGTTCCCATATATGTTCTGCTACTGGGGCCCAGTTCTCAGCCGCGGTCTTACACTTATTTGAAAGTTCCCTTACTTCTTCCGGATTCTGCAAATCTGTAGAATGGGCTCCGGACTGTTCAACTGCCTTTGTCAGAGCACCCGGGTTATCTAACAGCGGACAGGGGCGCAAGTGATTATGGTTAAAAGGCTGACCTTTCCTGTATTCCTGGAATAACGGCGACTGAAGAGCTTCCAGTACAGTTTTATCTTTTATATTAGAATCGGAATAATGGATGAAAGCACATGGTTCAATATCTCCATTGGCATTAATATGCAGATAACGTCTTCCTCCTGCTATACAACCATCGGCATGCGCTCCGTCATTCCAGAAGTCAAGGGTAAATAAAGGCTTGGTTTCTCTAAATTCATTGATTTTTTCATACATAAATTGACGTTGTTGTGCAGTAACCATAAGTTCCGGAACTGCCTGTTTGCCTATTGGCATATAAGTAAAGAACCAGCAAAATTTTGCACCCCAATTGATCATCTGATCAAAATATTCCTCTGAACCGATTATTTCCACATTTTTATTGGTGTAACAGCAGGAAATGCCAAATGGAATCTTCTTTTCTTTTAATAATTTCATAACCTTTTCTACCTTGGCAAATACACCTTTACCCCTACGAAAATCCGTTGCTTCTTCAAATCCTTCCACGCTTATGACAGGAACAAAATTTTTCACACGAAGGATTTCATCTGCAAATTTTTCATCAATTAATGTTCCATTGGTAAATGCTGCAAACTGGCTATCCGGATGAGCGGCGCACAAACGAATGATGTCTTTTTTTCTTACCAGTGGCTCTCCGCCTGAATATAGGAAGAAATGGGTAGCTAATTCATTACCTTGTTTAATGATACTGTCTAGTGTTTCATAAGACATATTTAATTTATTTCCGTACTCTGCTGCCCAGCAGCCGGTACAGTGAAGGTTACATGCACTTGTAGGATCCATAAGGATTGCCCAGGGAATATTACAATTATATTTCTCCTCCAGTTTCCTCTGTTTTGGATAACCAATCATACTTGCATTAATCATAAAATTTTTTAGAATTGTCTTTAAAATATCATTGTCAACATCTTCAAATAAGCTCATTATATATTTGTTCCAATTATTATCCTGATTTTCAATGACTTCATGAAGTGTTCCTCTCTGACTTTCCCAATTTCCCGCCCGGTCAAATTTATCTGCCCATTTCATCAGTTTGCGAAGATTTTTTTGAGGATTTTCTGATATAAATTTTATTGCCTGATTCATTGCTATGGATATTGCCTTTTCTTTTATATTTTTTTTCATTTTCCTATTACCCCTTTGCTATTATCTGCTTTCTATATATTTATTAAATATCTCCTATTAATATAAGTTCTTTATAAAAAAATGAGGCTAATCTTACTTATATTGTTCCTGCTAATGAATAAGTATCTCAAAGCGGTATGTTATTTCTGCTATGAATATGAGTAATACTCTTTGTTAGATACAGGCAATATAGTATGTAATATAGTCCAGGGAACCCCTCAAGTCGTAAGAGAAATTGCATTAGTACATAATATGACCTTTATGTAAAATAGTGTTAATATTGTTTACTTTTCGTCTAACCATACTTTAAAGCTTTTAATTTGGGGAACTTCCTTAAACAAAAAAAACCATGAAATACTGTAAAAGGAAAGTTTCATCCTATACTTCATTTCATGGATTTTATAAAATAATAATAGCTTAAAGAAATAATAGAAAAGTTGTAGAAAGATCCGGCCTATGTATTATACTTATTTGACTGAGTCAAAGTTATACAAAGAGATTCTTTTAATAAAAGTACTATCATCTAGTACTTAATTTTTTTAATATTGTTATCAATTCTTGTTTTTCTTCTTTGGTTAAAACCTCAAATTCTTCTTTTAAACTTTGTAAATGATTTGGAAAAATTTCTTGGATGATTTTCTTTCCCTTATCCGTAATTTCAATTAAGCTTGATCTTTTGTCTTCGGGATTTACATGTCTTTCAATGAGTTTTTCTTTCTCCAGATTATTAATCACTACTGTCATATTGCCGCCTGTTGAAAGAATGCTATTTATAATTTCCTGGATTGTTAATGTTCCCTTATGGTATAAAGCTTCCAAAACAGCAAATTGGGCTGTAGTTAAACCTCCTTCTTTAAATGTTACAGCTGATTGTTTTTGAATTGCTTGATTTGCTCTGCTTAGTCCAATAACAACTTTTAGATTTAAATCATTTTCTTCGCCATAATGTTTTTTATTCTTCATACCAATAATATATTACTAATTAGTAATAATGTCAACCCCTAAAATTATCTTCTCTTAAATTTTAGTATTCCTATCTATCCAACACACATTTCATATAATTGTTTTCCCTAGCTATCAGGTATTTTCTTCTTTCCGTCCAATATTCTCCCCATCCATCAGCAAATTTTCTTTTCCATCAGGTATCCTCCTTCTCCATCAGGTATTATCCTTCTCCATCAGGTATCTTCCTTCTCCATCAGGTACTATCCTTCTCCATTAGATATTATCCTCTTCCATCATCAAATTCCTCTTCCTCCATATATTATCCCTCCCATCACGAGGATACTTCCTCAAATAAGAGCATATCCCATTAGAATACCATCATATATTATAAATAAAAAAGGAGCTTTTTCCATGAGTGAATATTTATATAATAATTGCTGTCCTAATAAGCAGACCATGACTTTAACCGGCAGAGGTGAAATCTCTGCAATTCCTGATATTGCAGTCATTCGGCTAGGTGTACTGACCCAGGGTGAAGATTTAATTAAGGCGCAGACAGAAAATGCAGATTTAAGCCGGGCTGTTATAGATTCTTTGAAGCAATTGGGAATCACAAATATTAAAACCTTTCAGTATACTATTGATAAAATTTATGAATACGTAAATGGGACTAGGATTGACAAGGGGTATTCTGTTCGGAATATCCTTGAAATTAATATACAGAATATAGGCCAGACTGGTTTGGTAATCGATACGGCTGTTGATAACGGTGCAAATGTGGTTGATTTGGTTTCCTTTGAGGTTTCTAAAAGAGATATGTATTATCAGGAGGCATTAAACCTGGCCATTGGTAATGCAATAGAAAAAGCAAATTCTATTTCCCATCACCTTGGAATATCTGTCGATTTAATACCAATCCGAATTGAAGAAAATAGTGCACCTCCTGCCCCATTATTGCGGAATGTAGCTGAACGTGCCTTTGCCACTCCAATCGAATCCGGAGAACAATTAATTGAAGCCTTTGTAACTGCTGTATTTCATTATTAAAGAAGTTTCCCGAAACAATTTACTTGGAAAATTACAGTTTGTATTCTTAAGACGAAAATAGACCTTGGAGAATATGGAATAATTCCATACTCTCCAAGGTCTTTATTAACTCTAAAGGTAAAAGCCTAGTTATTATTTTGTATAATTATCAAAGTAACCCTGAACTAATATGATAGGTGTTCCTTTGTCTCCGCTTCCTGAGGTTAAATCGCAAAGGGATCCGATTAAGTCAGTCAGATGGCGTGGAGTAGTTCCCTGAGATACCATTTGACCTACTAAATCATTATCTTTGTTACGAATATAATCAGAGATTGCTTGCTTTAACTCTTCTCCTTTTAGATCCGCAAAATCATTATCTGCTAAATATTTTAATTTAACTTCATTTGGCTGTCCTTCCAATCCATCGGTGTATGCAGGAGATACAACTGGATCTGCAAGTTCCCATATCTTTCCGATTGGATCTTTGAACGCTCCGTCACCATATACCATAACTTCTACATGTTTGCCGGTTAATTCAAGAATTCTTTCTTGAATTGTCTCAACTACTGACTTACAGCTGCGTGGGAATAATTTAACTGTGTCTTCCGTTGCCTTATTGCTTCCCAACAAACCGTAATTTTCATTGAATCCGCTTCCATTTACAGAGGTTGTAAGAATGTCATCCAGACCATATACTTTCTCTGCTCCGGCAGCTTTTAGTAAACGTTTGGAACGGGCTCTTGAATGAATGTCACAACACAATACATTCTTCGTATATTTTAATATAGTTCTGCAATCATTTGCAAAGATGATTTCAACTTCGCATCCTGCACTCTGAACTACTTCTTTGTAATAATCAATATAATCAACACCAGTGAAAGTATGTTTTTGATACCCAAAAAGTTCACGGTATTTCTCTTCTGTTAGTACATCGATCCATGGATTAACTCCTTTTTCATCCAATAAATCAATATCAACCAAATGATTACCTACTTCATCCGATGGATAGCTTAACATTAATACAATCTTCTTAGCTCCTTTTGCAATTCCTTTTAAACAATTGGCAAAACGGTTACGGCTTAAAATCGGAAAGATAACTCCAAAGGTTTCCTCGCCAAATTTACTCTCAATATCACTGGCAATTTGATCGGTAGTCGCATAGTTACCCTGAGCTCTTGCCACAACTGCTTCTGTTACAGCTATTACATCTTTGTCATAAAGCTGAAAATTTTCGCTTTTTGCAGCCTCTATTACACTGTTAACAACGATTTCTGCAATATCGTCTCCTTCTCTGATAATCGGAGCACGTAATCCTCTTGAAATTGTTCCAACTAATCTTTCCATTATTACACCCATTGCATACAAAATCATAAGCAGATTCGATGCAGCCACAAAAAAATCCAGTTGAAAGAATTATTTGTGGCACCTTTCTCTATATTTTTTCTTCCAACAGTTTTCTTTGAAAATCATATTTTGTTAACTATATTATAGCACTGAAATTCTCTCCAGTAAAACTAATAGTTCTTATACAGGTTATAACTAGAGCTTATATTAAATTATTTTCTGTTCCATTCCCTTTCACCATAAACTTCTTTTGTTAAATTTAAATATTTTCTATTGTATATCTCCATAATTCCCTATAAACTATCCTTAGTTGTATAGGAAAGCAAAGGTGGAACCCATGATTAATTTATCTGAAAAACTAAAGGAACGGCTGCATACCCTTCCGGAACTTCCCGGTGTTTATAAAATGCTAGATTCACAGGGAAATATAATATACATAGGTAAAAGCAAATGTCTTAAAAAACGTGTGAAATCCTATTTTGTTAATTCTCCAAAGTGGGAAAAGGTTAATAAATTAGTACGGTTTATCGAGGATATTGAATACGAAGTAACAGATACCCATCTGGAAGCAAGACTTCTTGAATGTGAATTAATCAAAAAAAGAAAACCAAGTTTTAATTCCCAGATGAAACACGATAAGAATTATGTCTATTTGAAAGTGGCGGAATTTAATAACCACAATTCCCTATCCATTATTCTTGACAGAGAAGATAATTGTTATGGTCCCTTTCGGAGAAAATTCTCTATATATGATATTATTGATTCCCTGAAGCATAGATTTTCGGGATATTATATATTCTGAAATTCTATCCCTTCCAAAGGAATGTGTCCTGGAAACGATTTAGAATTTATATAGCTTCTGAATATTACACAATAATAATAATAATATTTCTAGATTTGTCAAATAATATGAATAGAAAATCATATTAAGATGTAATATTTTAAACGAAAATAAATGGGGTGTTCACTATGTTTACGGATAAAAGATTAACCGATGCTTACAAGAAAGCAAGAGTCGAATACTTTGACAAAGATTCTAAATATATATTCTTTAGTGATATTCATCGGGGCGACGACAGTGTATCCGATGAATTTGCAAGAAATCAGAATGTATTATTACATGCCTTGGATTACTATTATAATAAAGGTTACACCTATGTTGAAGTAGGTGACGGAGATGAACTTTGGGAATATAAGGAATTCAGATATATCCGCTTAGCCCATAGCGATATATTTACAGTCATAAAAAAATACTTTGATGCTAATCGATTGACTATGATTTATGGCAATCACAATATCTATTTAAAAAGCAAAACATATGTAAAGAAAAACTTCTTCCAATTTTATGACGAATATACTCAGGATATGCATGAATTATTTAATGGACTGAATCCTCAGGAAGCCCTCCTTTTAAAGAACAAAGAATCCGGTCAGGAGATATTGATTGTTCATGGCCATCAGGGTGACTTAATGAATGATCAATTGTGGTTTGTTTCTATGCTTACCTTACGATATTTCTGGCGGTTCATGCATGTAGTAGGATTTCATAACCCCTCCAGCCCTGCCAGGAATCATTTTAAACGTCATAAAATTGAGAAAAACTATAAGAAATGGATCAGACGGCATAAAATGATGCTAATTTGCGGCCACACCCACAGACCAAAATTTCCCAAAAGAAAAGAACTTCCTTACTTTAATACCGGCTGCTGTATTCATACAAGAGGTATTAATGGTATAGAAATAGCAAACGGTAAAATTATGATGGTGGACTGGAGAATCCGTGCGGACAAGGATGGGGCGCTTCATGTAATCAGAACCGTAGTAAGAGGCCCTGTTCCTATTGAAAAATATCTTCCGGCATAAATAGGATATTATACACAGAAAAGAGACTGCCGCAAACAATAAACTGTCATTCTAACTCGCTCTCTCCTTACAACTCAGCGGAATTTGTACTGAAAGATGGCAGTTTACTATTTTGCAGCAGCCCCTTCTGAGGGATATCTATGGAAGGAGGTATCAGATAATAATCTGTTTTAAGCTTTCTTACGTTTCATTTTCTTTAATATTGCTTTTGTCTCTTGATCCACCTGCAAAGATTCTATGATTTTCTGAATTGCTTTGTTATAAGTAAAATCCTCCAATTCATTCTTCTCTAAAAAGCTCATTGTTTCTATTTCATACTTTACAAAACACATAGATATGGCCCATGCTACAGCCATCTTAACATAATAACCTTCGTATTTGATTCTGTTTAATATATCTAATACCCTGTCAATGTAATCAGCTTCTATATAATAGTTAAGAAGCATCACAACACCAAATCGTATTTGAAATTCTTCTTTTGAAAACAGATGAGGTTGTATAAATTCCCAAACTCTGCTTTTGTTTACTTTGGTAAATTTTAATCCGGTACAAAAGCTATCACAGACAGCCCAATTATCAATTTGGGGAACAAAATCCGCAACATACTTTAATATTTCTTCCTTATCTGCTTTAACATAACCAATTACCATGCCCGTTAACATAACTTCTTCAAAGTATTGGCTATTTGCATTCCTATATTGGTTATTTGCATAATTGAGATATTCTCTCCAATCTCCTTTTGCTATCTCTTTGGCAAGTTTTCTTAAGATAGGCAGCCTGACACCTATAATCCCATCTGTATTGGGACATAAACCACTTTGAAATTGTCTGTACTTTTCATCTGCCAAATGAAATAATTGTTCTCTTATCTTGTTCAATTTCTTTCCTCACATTGTCATAGATTCGGTATAAAAGTGAAATTTTCTATTTCCCAATCAATAACCGATGGGTAGGGCACTTCAAACTTTTCTTCCTGGATACCTGAATCCAGTTCATATTTATGAATATACATTTTAGAGTCATTACCATATACTGCAATAAATACATAATTCTCTTTAAAATAGATTTTTCTTATAACTCCCTCTATATTAAGATCAGCATCGGCAATGTTCTTATAATCAGAATCATATATTTTAATCATACCACCATCGCCAATCAAATACAATTTGTTTGCATGGACATAGGATGCAAGGATATTAAACTCCTCTGCCACTATTTCTTTAATCTGACTGCCTTCTCTATAAGCTGCTATGTAAGATTTACCCGTAGGTATTCCCTCTTCCGTAAGTTCCTGGGAATAGACAATAACGGCGTCTCCAAATCCAACCACCGGCCTGTCAGGCTCTGCTCTGTATTGCTTTGGTAATAAAGTATCTGATAATATTCTCCTGCTCTCCAAATCCAGTGTCATAATTCCGCTGCTGCCTATAGAATTTTGATCCGGTTTCTCAGTTTTTAAATCTATATATGCTATATGAAGCAAATCACCCTCTGCAACTACAGAACAGGCTAACTTATTTTCTAACTTATATATTAATTCCTCCATATCCTTGCCGGTTCTTACTATGTCAGTAACATAGACCCCGTCTTGTACACCTATATTTAAGATTTGTATACAGCCTTTTTCCGTTGGATATGCGTACAGTACTCCATAATATCCGTCGGAATACACATCCTTCATAATTGAGAATTGTTCTAACCGGCCATCTTTCATACGATAATGGATATTCTTTTGTCTGGAATAAAAATAATATTCCCCCTGATTTTCAACAGCATTTTCCAATACCATGGAGGTATTTACAGGTATTTCTTTTACGCTGCCATCTTCATATAAAACAGATATGGAATTATTAAATTGATTCATATCACTTCCACTAAAGGAAAGTAAGTATTTAGAATCGTTTAAGGAAATATTTTTTGCTGTAAACTTTACCTTTCTTTCACAGGAAATTAAGATAATACTACAAATAATGAGGATTATTATGATTAGCTTTTTCATCATTACCTCTTTCCGCATCTAAGACTATGAAAATGTCTTAAGATCATGCTATTGGATTCATTGACAAAATTGTTTCTCCCTATTTATATCTTTGTAATAAAAATATTAATAACCTTAACTATATTATATCTAAGTACAGCAGGGCCTGCCGTACTATAAAATAACACAAATAATTTATTCCATTCAACAGGCCCTGCTATGATAAATTTATTCATTTACATAAAATAATACCGTCATATTCGATCCTGTTAGTTCTGCCGGTGATACAACCGTATCGTAAGGGAATCTGTCAATATCAATACCGGCGGTCTTCCAGCATCTCCATACAAGCTGTGAGCAATAGAAGCTGCTTGTTGTGAATTTGTTAAGGAAATTCCAGTTATAAGGAATTCTTGGACTTGTATTCACATAATCTCTCGCTGCCTTTACAGCTGCTGCTCTGGAGGTGGAGGTACCCTCTGTTACTCTTAATCCATATATTTTATTACGTCCCGGCCAATAATTATATTCATACTGAACTCCATTTACATGGCCATCTTTCTCAGGCCAGGAGGAAATACACCATACTCCGCCGGCAGTTTCTACCAAAGAGGCATGTCCAACCAATGCAAAGTCAATTCCTGAGGTAGTTCCGGTAAAGGATACATATACATCTCCCGGAATGGTATTGTGTGTTGCACTTAACTGCATTTCTCTTTGGAGGAGGGATCTTGTTATAGTATTTTGATTCTTATAAGCAAACTCGTTAATTAATTTCTGCTGAAGATTTTCATAATACGCACCATTCACTTCACCGCCTGGAGTGTAAACAATAGAATCAGAATAAGGTAAGTTTTCAAGTTCATCTAATGCATTTTGCTCTGCGGAAACGATTGTGTTCATTGAAGCAAACATAGCTGCGATAACTATTACGGATAATAATCTTTTAAACTTTTTCATATTGACCTCCGATTCTGGCGAACTAACGCCTTTTGAAACATAGCTACTTTGTGCATCAACTTTATTACCTTTTACAGTTTTCTATGCTCTCATAGCAATTACCCCCTTTACAGTTTTACCTTTCGGTAATTGCATATTAGCATAAATTTACTATTTGTGCGGACTCTTGCAGAAATTCATATACTCTTTTGCAGTAAACTAAAAAACTCCCGTTTCATATTCCATATATAACTCTCTTATTATTTTTCTTCTTGACTGACTAATTGGCAGACAATCAGAATTAGACATAATAACTTCATTATAATTTAGTCTGCTTGCATGGGCATAATTAATAATATAAGATTTATGTATCTGCACAAACTGATATTTTGCTACCTGGTTATATATAGTTTCCAATTTTCCGTAAAAAAGTTCTTCTCCATTTATGGTTACCATTCTGATTTCACGGTCTACACTTTCAAAATAGAGGATATTCTTTAAAGGTAACTTATGGATATCATACCCTTTTTTATAACTAAAGTCTGCGCCCAGTTTATCCGTTAATTTCATAGCTAAACGTATATCATTAATTATTTTGTAGGATTCTATAGGCTTTTCAATAAAATGCATAGGTCTTATATTAAATAATTCCATCAAATATTTATCCGTTTTGGACATATACACAATTTGGACCTTTTGATAATCCAACAAATCACGAATTATTTTTCCAACTGTTATTCCATTGATATGTTTTAAACTCAATTCTATAAATATCAAGTCAAAACAATACTCCTTCAGGATAAATTTCAGTAATTCTCCCCCTGAATAAAACACTTCAATTTCCATTTTTTCATTTATTCTTTTACTGTAACTTAAGATAATATTCTCAATATTAGCGCAACAAATCTGATCCTCATCACATATTGCTATTCGAAACATTACCTATCACCCCTCCATAGGAATATCTAAGTGTTATAATTATTTATGGTTTTAATGTGTGAATTAATTTTTCTATGCAAAACTTACTGCTTTCGTAAATCCTCTCCATTCCACCGCTGCTTACGGCAATCTATATTTACATTTTTTAACGTTATACTGATATTTTACTATATTCTTACATAAATTACAAACGTTTCTTACTTAATTTGTCTATCGTGATTATTTACCACTTATTTCAAACTAAAAATATTTCAAACCTACTTCTATCTCAAAGCTTCTATGCTATAATTCATGTATAGGAGGTTTCAGCATGTTAAATAAAAGTTTCAAATTCTTGGGTTGGGTATGCAGCATATTCCTTCTGATTTTATCCATAACATTTATAACAAAAGAAGTGTCAAAGGAAACCATAAATAATGTTCCGACTAATGCATCTTCTCTCAGTAAAGTTCATTTTATTGATGTTGGGCAAGGGGATGCTATTTTAATTGAAACAGATGAACACTATATGTTAATAGATGCAGGCGAGAATAACCAAGGTACTACAGTAGTAAATTACTTAAAAGAGCTGGGAATTAAGAAATTAGATTATGTAATAGGAACCCATCCTCACAGTGACCATATTGGAGGATTGGATACCGTAATTTATTCTTTTGACATTGGAAAGGTGATTATGCCTGATGTTGTACATACTACCAAAACCTTTGAAGACGTTTTGGATGCAATTTCAGAAAAAGACTTAAAGATAACAAAAGCCATTGCCGGTACTACATATTCTCTGGGCACGACTTCCTTTACCATCGTGGCGCCCAACGGTTCTGATTATGATGGGTTAAATGATTATAGTGTAGGAATTAAATTCGTTAACGGTGAAAATTCCTTTTTGTTAACAGGGGATGCAGAGAAATTATCCGAAACAGAGATGCTTCATAATGGTATCGATTTATCCGCAGATGTGTTAAAACTTGGCCATCATGGTTCTTCCACAAGCAGTCAGGAGGATTTCTTAGATGAAGTTCAGCCAGATTATGCAGTCATTAGTGCAGGAGTTGATAATTCATATGGACACCCCCATGTGGAAACCTTGCAGAAATTAAAAGATAGAAACATAGAAGTTTTTCGAACGGATTTACAAAATACGATTATATTTACTTCCGATGGAGAACATATTACTGTTAATAAGGAGCCATATTCCATTACTCAGTCAGATTTATCAAGGGCAACAAAAAATAACAGTGCCAAATCAGCAAAAGACAAGAGTAAGAATTCCGGCAGCACTATTGTCCATATTACCAATACCGGGCGTAAATATCATGTTGCAGGATGCCGTTTTCTAAAGGTTGACATAGAGGTTACCTTAGATGAAGCTCTTGCCAAGGGATTAGAACCATGCGGAACCTGCAAGCCGCCAGCAAAATAAGCCTATTACCATAGAAAAGAGGGAAGAACTTATGAAGAAATACATTATTGACCGTTTTGAAGATGACTATGCCATATGTGAAGCAGAAGATAAATCTTTCGTCCATATTCCCAAATCCAGCCTGCCGGAACATAGTAAGGAAGGGGATTGTATAGTAGAAAAAGAAGATGGCACTTTTTCTCTTGATAGGTATGAACGATTGGAAAGAGAACATCGAATCAGAGAAAAAATGAACCGTTTATTTGAATAAACTACGAGACTAAACTCTTAAAGTCTGGGCAGTACTCTTTTCTGATTATTTCAAGTAGAAATCCAGTATAGATAAATAAACATAAATAAAATTCCGAAAGTGCCCAATCTTTCGGAATTTCATTTATATTATGATATAAAACTTGTTTTTATTGTCTAAAGATAAGTTCACCTTTTTCATTTAAGTCAACGATTGCCAGAGATTGAAGATCAATGCCCATTCCTCTTATATAATCTCCCCCATCCTGGAAACCTTTTTCTATACAGATACCGCATCCTTCCAGGGTAGCTCCTGCCTGCTTTAATATCTCCATAAGCCCGATTAAGGCTTTTCCATTTGCTAAAAAGTCGTCAATAACTAAAACTCTATCATCTGAAGTTATAAATTTTTTAGACACACGAATGGTATAATCTTTGTTATGTGTAAAAGAATGTACTTCCGTTGTATAAATTTCTCCATCCAAATTTTTAGATTGTGCTTTCTTAGCAAAAACTACGGGTACACCGAAGTATTGCGCTGTAATACAAGCAATACCTATACCAGAGGCTTCTATAGTAAGTATTTTAGTAATATTTTTATGTTTAAAAAGCCTTGCAAATTCTTTACCAATTTCATTTATCAATTCAATGTCCATTTGATGATTTAAAAAACTGTCTACTTTAAGAACTCCACCTTCTTTTAGTACTCCATCCTTTATAATGCGTTCTTCTAATAACTTCATTTTTCCTCTCCCATTCTTTACCAGCTCAATTGTAATGTATCACTTATCCTTAAATGTATTATTTTCATTCTACTAAAACAAAGCCGTTTAATCAATATATAATTTCTTACATAATTAAAAACTACTATAATAAAAGACTGGAGAGAGATTATAATTCTTGATTTTCTATATATTATTTAAATCTTTTACAAACTTCTCTATTTTTTCTTTTGATAGTTTGTAAATATCTTTCTCTGTTTTAGCTACCTTCTTTATAATGAAACGGTCAAAAAATTTCATTTTATTAAGTATCGCCTGTCCCCCAAAATATTCTTTTACTGCTGCTTGCTCCAGTAATACTTCCGGATATGCATTTCTTAATTCTGTTTCTGCTTCTTCTCCTTCCGATAAACAGCAGATAAATAAGCCTAGTTTTTTATCTTTTAGGTTGTTTAAATTATCCAGAGCAAATTGAGTCACTTCTTTCTGTATTCTTCCCACGTAGATAGAGCCGCCAATGATTATTTTGTCATACTGGGTAAGGTCTATTTGCATGTTAGATTTTAAATTATAAAAGTCCATAACTCCATTCAGTTTTTCTTCAATTGCCTTTCCACATTGAACAACACAACCATATTTTGTGGCATAAAAAAATGCTGTTTTCATGTTATCCTCAATTCCGGTGTTGTAACACCATTTATATTATTTTCTTAATGCATTTTCAATAGCTTTTATAATCATGGTGCTACTGTAAGTCGCACCTGAAATAGTATCAACTTCCAGTGTTTGTTTTTCCTTCACTATATCTATAATTTCTTCTGCTTTTTTACCTAAGCCATATTTATGATCTAGTAATGTTATATTTATAATTTCACCATTTTCTATAGTAACCTTCACCTTTGCACCAATAAAATCTTGAATGTAGTATTCTCCCTGATATGTTCCGTCTTGTATATTAGTAAAATCAACCGGATTAATTGCTATACTATTTGCCTGTTTAATAATTTCATTGAATTTTACAGATAATGCTGCTATCAATATAATTATTGCTATCGGTATTAAAAACAGCAGGTATCTTTTTCTATTATTTGTTCTTTTTAATGATTTCATATTTTATTCCATCCCCATCTAATCATTTTTACAATTATAGTCATTTTTACAATTATATTTGATATCCAGTATATTAAATTTTGCATAGCAAAGATCTTCATCTGGAAAGTTCCATATTGCTTCACCATAGGCAGCCAGATTAAAACCGTTAATATTTTTATAAGAACTAACAGGAGTAGACCATCTAACACTTTCAAAGGTTTTACCTGTAGGAGAGTAATATCTGTCATCTGAAACAAAATTAATTAATTGTCCTATGTCATTAAAATATAAAGCTGCTGTTATGCAATTTCCTTCATTACGAAAAGTTGCTTTTACTGTATACAAGTCAATCGTTTCCCATTGAATTCTGGTATCAATAAGAGAAGCCGGGGCCATAATGCACATATCATTGAACACGGTTACAGTTTCAGCACGGTTCATTTTCTCACCCATTCCTTTTACAGCAGTAATGAAACCTAATATTTTAATTTTCATTGTGGCAATTCCATTTTTATAAAAATGCAATCCGAGAACCGGAATCCCTGACATATTAAGATTTAAATAAAATAGACGGGTGACTTTATCTAAAAAACTATGCTGATGTATTTTGACTTGAAACCAATCCCTGTTCTTATCGGTTTTCATGGTACCATTTATAGAAACTTTAAAATTATTTACTTTTTCCCTGCCTAATACACCTGCGTATTTAAGATATTTTTGTACCGGTTCCGGCAAATGAGTAATGTCTTTCTCCGTAAGTACAGACTCTCCCAGGTTCTTCACTCGATTTAAACCATCTCTAACTTCAGCATTATACTTTCTTTTTAATGTATTAGATAAATAATAAATAACTATTACAATAACAACTAAAATTAATGTAATATAGACAGTCATATCAAGCCTCCCTTCTATAAGTATTAAATTCTGAACATTATTCTTTTACTTCATCTAATAATTTCTCTATTCCACGATACATCACATTAATCTCTTCTGGTGTAAAATTCTGAAACAGGTTTTCTACAAAGGTGTTGTCTTTTCCTTGTCGTTTATCCCAAAATTCTTCGTTTTTTTCCGTTAGCTTCAACCGTAAGATCCTACTATCATTTTGATCCTTCTCCATTACTAAGAAACCTTTTTCTTCAAGCTTTAAAGCAAGCTGTTTTACATTCTGCCTGGTAGAACCCATTAGATTTGCTACCTCAGACAGCATAGGAGGAGTATCTTTAAATTGTGAGATCATAACGATTAAAAACCATTGCTTTGTTGTCATTTCATCCTCTGCCAGGAAAGCATCTCCTTTAACCTGTAACTTATTGGCAAGCAGAAAAAGACCGCCAAATATATGTTTTTGTTTATCCTGAGTATTCATTCTTGCAGCTCCTTAAAATCATAATACTTAATATATTACCTATATTAAGTAATATATTACGTATTATACAAAATGTCAAGAAATTTTATGATAAATATTTAAGCTGGACTATTGTAAAAATATCATTCCGAGAACATATTTAGCTAAGCTGAATATGTATTCAGAATGACATTTTATTATTTACAACAGCCGCTTCATTTGTTATTTTTTCTTGTTACTGTGTTTCTCTATATTTTCTTTTACTCTGAACTTTACTATTTCCCTTATTAAATCATAAGGTATTGGTTTGTCTAATGGAAATTGCACAGAGCCTTTTCCACTCTTATATATGGATAGTTCTTTTTGAAAAGTTTCCATTCCGGAAGGTGTCGGATAAAGTCCAATATGATTTGTATAAGCTGCAAAATGTACCAGGTTACTATATAAAACAAATGTTGGCATCTGATAGCTTATTTTTTCTGTGGCATCCGGCGCTTCTTCTCGAATCAGGTTTTTGATGTTAATTAATATTTCTTGTACATTTGGTGGAAATAGTAATATATATTCATCTATCGTCTGATATCCCTTTTTACTTTCTTTTGTATCAACTGACTTGCTTGCTTTTTCCATTATCTATTCCCCCATATTTCCTCACATAAAATTAAATTTAATTACCATCTACCTTCCCCACTGCTGCCGCATAAACAACAAATTCCGCTTCTTTATCTGCTGATGGTGAAGTGTCAAAACCTAAAAGTTTATCTGCTAAAGGCTGATTGTATGCACCGATTGCGCATGCTCCACATTGGATTGCTTCACAGGACAGATAAAGATTTTCGCATACATGTCCTACATCTACCAAAGCATATTTTTGAGCATGGTTGCTATAACGCCATTCCGTTCGGTAAGGGATTACTGACCATACAAAGCCAACTGGTGCATTAGCAAAGAAGTTCTGTCCTCCAAAAGCTTCACTAACCTGTTCTGCCTGGTTCTCTATGGATCCTAAATATTCAAGTTGATGTTCTGTTGCCATATAATGATATAATCCTGGTTGTAATCCAATCACCTTGTTTATAAATAAATAGGTTTCAAAAGGATGTCTTGCTCCTGCTGAAGGTACCGTACGAAAAGTAGCTTTTCGCTCCTTTCCTACTATACTCTTTATTCCCTGTGTTGACCATAGCAGAAATGATAACTCATATTGAGTCAAGGCTTCTTCATTATATTTTCGTTTACTGGTTCTGGCATTAATTAAACTTAGGAAATCATTATTCTTAATTACATCTTCAAAGTTTTTTGTAAGGGGAATAATTTTCTTTCCTTTAAAACTTTTTTCCAGAGGCGGTTGAGGCAAGTCTTTTACTTGATCACTTAATATATCCTCTGTGGGGGCTTTCATTATTTCTCTTAATTCCATTATTTTTATTTTAGTATTTTCGTCTGCCATTATGATACCTCCAATTATTTTTACCTTGTGAAGTTATTTCATATATCATTTGATAAATCTAACTCCACACCTCATAGTTAATCTCTTATTACCACATAATTTTGTATTATTAAAATGGTAAACCTTTTCTTTCTCTTATTATATCACTCCTTAATAAAATATCAACGAATCTGACACCTAATCAGTCTTTCCATCTGACACCTAATCATTCTTTCTAATAAATATTGGAAAAATAATTTCATTTCTTTTGCAAATACTAAAATATACCCAATACTTGAATATATCCAATTTCTTGCATATACCCAGCTCTTGAATATATTCATAACCCTGACTGAAACTTAACGAATGGATAGAAAGGATTACAATATGGATAATAATAAAAATAGAATGCGTGATAGAGAAAAAAGCAATTCTGAGTTGAGAAAAATGAAGCCGAAAGATAATGCGGATGTTGGAATGATAAATGGGCAGGTAATTGGTGTCCACGAGGGCAAACACGAAAAAAGCAGGAATAATAAAAAATAATATTTTATAAGAATGACCGTACGGCTTAACATTCTTACCATTTATTCCAGTGGTATTTACCTATAAATCTTCCGACCTTAACAAAACAGAGCTGTTGCAAAATAGAATGAGAATATGGGAATGAAAATGATAATTCCGGTGTTTTTTATCCCCTATACTCATTTTGCAACAGGCTCTTAGTTTCAATTATTGAATGCATACGCCTTGATTCGAGGCAGTGCCACATCTGCAAGCAGACGTGGCATGCAATGGGAGCTGTATGTTATTTTTTCTTTGTTATGAATAATTCACATGTTGGACATCCTTTAGCAATGGTATCACCAAGACGGTATTCGAAAGTTTCATGTGTACTTACAATTCCTCTGTCTCCATCCATTGCTATATCGCAGAACTCCGCAATATCTTCTTCTGGTAAACCAAGTTTTTGCCATGCTTCAACTAATGGACAGTAATGGAAAGTAACCTTTAATTCTTCCTCAGTTACATCCGTTTCCATTTCAAATACTTTTCTTGTATTCTCTGGAAGAAAGGCTTCTGTAAATTCCTTAATATCTTCTGTTCTTGGCAATTTATTTTCACCATGGAAAGCACCGCAGCGGTATATGGCATCTCTTGCAAAGGATAAATCTAATCCTCTTTTTCTGGCTTCCTCTATAAGTAATGCAAACCATGTAGCTCGGTGTTCAATTCCGGAACGTAATTCTTCTATATGGCTTCCTTGCTCAGTTTTCTTATTATTTATCATGGAATTCTCCTTTTATTTATATAAATATCGTTCTGATTTAACTATTTCTACGGTTTCTTTTTTATTATGATTTACTTTGGGTTTAGCTTTTAGCTTTGACTTTAGGCTTTTGCTTTTAGCTTTGGTTTTGGCTTTTGGTTTTGACTTCTGGCTTCGGCTTTTAGTTTTGCTTTTGGGTTTAGTTTTGGTTTTAGCTTTTGGTTTTAGTTTTGGCTTTAGCTTTTGGGTTTTGCTTTTGGGTTTTTGGCTTTAGCTTTTGGCTTTAGTTCTTGGTTTTAGCTTTTTATTTTAGCTTTTACCTTGATTTTGTTTTAACTATTTTACTTAGCTTTTTCATTTGTTTTTACTTTGATTGTTGAATCTGGTTTCATTCCAATATTTAACCCAGCTTTTTATATTGGAAAATCAATACTTTTATCTTTTTAATTATAATTTCGAATCATCTAAGGATTTCAATATACTTTCATCCGTTTGATCCTTTAGCAGTTCACCTAAATATGCTTTTTTCACATCTTTATTATTTAATAGAGTTGCAGAAGCACCTGATAATTTAACCACACCATTTTCCAGTACATAAGCCCGGTTGGATATTTTAAGTGCCATGTTGGCATTTTGTTCAATTAGCAATATGCTTATGCCTTTATCATTAATGTCGGTTATCATCTGAAATATTTGTTTTACCAGATTGGGGGCAAGACCTAAGGAAGGCTCATCTAATAGCAAAAGTTTTGGCTTACTCATAAGTGCTCTTGCAATCGCAAGCATTTGCTGTTCTCCACCGGACATGGTTCCGGCTAACTGCTTTTTCCTTTGTTCCAGCCTTGGAAACATTTGATACATTTCCTCCATGGTTGCTTTTATTTCTTCCTTGTCTTTCCTGGTAAATGCACCAACACGAAGGTTTTCTTCCACAGTAAGCCTTGGCAGGATTCCTCTGCCTTCTAAAGAAAGGCTGATTCCCATCCTAACGATTTCATTTGCCTTCTTATGGGTAATGTCTTTTCCTTCAAAATAAATCTTACCTTTAGAAGCGGGAACAATTCCCGTTATGGAAGAAAGAAGAGTACTTTTCCCTGCTCCGTTGGAACCAATGAGACTTATGATTTCTCCTTCCTTCACTTCCAGATTTGCACCTTTTAAGGCATTTATTTTCCCATAGCTGGTATACAAATCTTCCACTTTTAACAAACTCATTGTTCTTCCTCGCTTTCTCCAAGATAAGCAACTGCAACCTGCCGGTTATTCTGTATCTCCTGAGGAAGCCCCTCTGCAATCTTCTTGCCATAGTCCACAACGTAGATATAATCCGATAAGTTCATGACTACATTCATATCATGTTCAATTAAAAGAATGGTATAGCCTTGGTTCTTCAGTTGAAGAATGAACTGTCTTAATTCCTCGGATTCTTGTGGATTCATACCTGCAGCCGGTTCATCCAGCAGAAGAAGTTTTGTACCGGTAGCTATGGCTCTTGCAATTTCAAGCTTCCGTTGTTCTCCGTAAGGAAGATTATCCGCATAATCATCTATACGGTATTTCAAGCCCACTTCTTCTAAAAGTTCTGCTGCATAACGTATTTTTTCTGCCTCTTCCCTGCGGTATCTTCCGGTATAGAACAGCCGGTCAAAAAAGTTATATCTGGTTCCTATATGGGTTCCTACTAAGACATTCTCAATAACACGCATATCCGGGAAAAGACGTATATTCTGAAAAGTTCTTGCTAATCCTGCGGCTACAATCTTCTGGGATGGTAAACCATCCATTCTTTTACCCTCAAAATAAATCTCACCTGCACTGGGTTTATAGATTCCGGTCAGAAGATTAAATATCGTCGTTTTGCCTGCACCATTTGGGCCGATAATACTTACTACCTGACCTTTTTCTACTTTAAAATCCAGATGATCCACCGCAGTAAGACCTCCAAATTGTATGGTTATGTTTCTTGCTTCAAGATATGCCATGTTTACCACCTCTTTTCTTTCCTTCCTTATCTTTCGGAATTCTATACTTGGCAGTGGAACGCCATCCCAGTAAGCCTTGGGGTCTGAAACGCATCATCAGAATCAGAATCAAACCATATACTACAAATCTCCACTCCATAAGAGGTCTGGCCACCTCCGGAAATGAAATTAAGATAGCAGCTCCTAAGAACATTCCCCGAATAGTTCCCATTCCTCCAAGTATAACAATACTTAGAATCAATATAGAAGTATCAAATGTAAAGGAATTGTGATCGATGTAGGAAACTAAAGCAGCATAGAACCCTCCTGCAAGCCCTGTAATAACCGCGGATATAACGAAAGCTAAAACTTTATATCTGGCTGTGTAAATTCCCATCATGGAAGATGCCAATTCATTTGCCTTAATGGCCTTTAATGCCCTTCCTATTTTAGAACTATGAATGGTTATACATGTAAAGGTTACTAAGAAAAGTAACAACAGCATCAAATAATACATTCCATTGTTGGCTAACGTTAATTTTTCTCCAAACATCGTAGGTTTTGGAATATTTCTTATACCTAAAGTACCATTAGTCATGGAATCCCAGTTCATAATTATCATTTTTACAATCTCAGCAAACCCCAATGTTACAATGGACAAATAAGTTCCTGTAAGTCTTAAAGTGGGTAATCCCAGTAATAAACCGCATATCCCGGTTATTATCATGGCAATGAATACCGCCAGGAAGAAATTCATCTGCATCTTAATCATAAGAATAGCGGTTGCATAAGCACCGATTGCAAAGAAACCTGCATGTCCCAGAGATACCAATCCGGTTAATCCGGTAAGTATATTAAAACCCAAAGCTAACATGGTGTAAATACCAATCATTATAAGAATTCGAATCACATATTGGGAAAATCCTAAGGCTGGTACTGCCAATAATAGTAGAACAGCCCCGATTTCAAATATATATCTTTTGTTATATAACTTTTCTTGCCATTGATTAGACTTCTGCTCCATATCTACACCTTTTCTATTCCTTTCTTACCAAACAATCCGGCAGGGCGAACAAGCAATACCAGAATCAGTATGATAAAGGCAACGGAATCACGGTATGCAGAACCAAATATAGTAGCAGCAAGGGCTTCCGCAACTCCAATAACCAATCCCCCTGCAATAGAGCCATGGAAAAGACCGATTCCGCCAAGAACGGCAGCCGCAAATGCCTTAAGACCAATCATAAATCCCATAGTTGGATAAACAATCTGATAGTAGCCGCTGATTAAAACACTGGCAATAGCAGCAGAAGCGCCACCTAAGAAAAATGTGAATGCAATAACCAGATTAGTATTGATGCCCATTAAACTGGATACCACCTGGCTTTGTTCCACCGACCTCATGGCAAGACCGATTTTGGTATACTTTACAAGAACAGATAAAACTACAAGTAACAAAATGGATACAAGGAACATCATAAGCTGCATGGTATTCATTTTGGCACCTGCAATAGTAATTATATTATTTTTAAATAAAGGGGGAAAAGGTTTCTTTTCGCTTCCAAAAAACATCATAAGCATATTTTGAATGATATAGGATATACCGATTGTGGTAATAAGAGAAGAAATCCCGGGGGATTTCTTCTTTCTTAAAGGACTAAGTGCCATTTTGTCTATTAAGATTCCCAGCAGGCCCGTTAAAATAACTCCCATTACAATGGCAGGAACTAAGCCAAAATGAAAACCTGCTAAAAATATAACCATATGAGCACCAAAGGCATATACAGACCCATGAGAGAAATTTACCAATCTCAAAATACCAAATACCAATGAATAACCTACGGCAACCAATGCATACGCCATGCCAAGTGCCAGGCCATTTAACGTTTGCTGTAGTATCATATTAACCTCGATTCCGGTGCTTTAGCACCATTTAATAGAGTACTATTTAGTTGCTGTTTTACTTTCATATCTTACGAATTTACCATCCTGTACAATTAACTTTGTATATACCTTGGCAGCATCACCAATCTCATCAAACTTGGTTTCTCCCGTAACTCCTGGGTATGTGATAGCGTTTAATGTATCCCTTAAAGATTCTCTTTCTACAGAACCGTTTTGTTCCACCGCTTCTAGTAACATTCCCACGGAATCATATGCCTGAGCTGCTAATGCAGAGGGTTCACTTCCAAATTCCTTGGTATAAGCCTCAACGAATTTTCTAACTGAAGAATCTTCGGCATCTGCATAGAAGCTTACTGGAAATATAACACCTTCCACTGCTTCTCCGCCAAGTTCAATTAATTGTTGAGCATAAGCGTTGGATAAACCAAGAATCTTAATGTCTGGATCAACTTCTTTATATTGTTTTGCCAAAGGAGCGAGCAAGGAATACATTCCTACGCTGATTACTGCTTCTGCTCCTGCATCTTTTAATTTTGTAATTGCTAAACTATAATCATCGGAACCTTCTAATACATCTTCACGTCCCACTAACTCTAAGGAAGAATTGTTACTTATCATATCCTCCGCAATCTGTCCGGCAGTGGTTCCCCAGTCTGTCTTAATTGCTACAATACCAACCTTTGATACTTTCAGATCGTTGATAAGCACATCTTCGATTACTTCAAATTCACTATTAATAACCGAATTATTACGGAAGATGTAATCACCAATGGAGGAATAATCCGGATGAGATGCCGTATTGGATATCTCAATATATTTATTTTCATCATAAGTAGGGGCTGCTGCCATACTGACACCGGAAGCAAAATGCCCTAATACACCGATAATACTTGGGTCACTTACAATCTTTTGTGCGATAGTCGCAGCTTCTTCTCCAGAATTCTTATCATCAAAAGTTGCAATTTCTATTTTGCGTCCCAACACTCCGCCTTTTTCATTCCATTCATCTACTTTAAGCTGGGCTGCAAGTAAAAAGCTCTTTCCATATTCCGCATTATCTCCTGTCATAGGAAATGCAACCGCTACTTTAAGAGGTCCATTTTCGGAGGTACTTGCACTTTTGGAAGGAGCACATCCACTTAATAAAGATATTGCTAAAACCATTACTAATGTTAAACTTACTATTTTTTTCATAAAACACGCTGCCTTTCATTATTTGTTCTTATACTTATCATGATTATAAAACCTTTAAAAAGTACTTGTAAAATCTTAAGCTTATGGTTTTGCAAAGATTTATGAGTACGGTTTTTAATGATCGATTCGTATTGAGCTGTCATGGATAATTTCTACATTTCTGATTTCTTTTCTTACTATTTCTATAACTTTTTATTCCATTACTTTTTGTTCTTTATGTCACACAAACTGCAAAATAAAATACATTCACTCCTATATATTCTTTTGCTTTTATGTGATACAGGCGATGGAAATATTATTACTGGCAGCAACATCGTTTAATCAGTCTGTTCATGAGAAATCTCCTTTCAAGTCCAATTCATACTATTAATATATGAATTATACGTTATAAATTTATTCTTTATGAATTATACCTATTCATATAGGGATTGTCAAGAATAATTTAAAGAAATAAAAAAGGAACGAATAGATTATTCCTGAAGCACCTATATAAAGGTATATGTCACCCCCAGATATAGGATATATTGTTTTAGACAAAATGAAAAACCGTCGCATTCCTGCAACGGCTTTCAAGATACTAATTCACTTTTACAGTAATTGATGGTATAGTAAAGCTAAATTTAAACCACATAGGTGATGAAATGAACTATATTTTTAAATACGGTAAAAACTTTATGGCAATCTCAGATAATATAGAAGCAGATTGTCATAAACATTGGCTGCTGCAAATGTTTCTCAGCAGCCGGAAAGAATTAAATATTGAAGTGAATGGAAAACTGATCCCTTGCAGTGCTATTCTTGTGAACGTGGACACACCCCATTTATTTAGTACTGAGGGAGACCCCCATTTTACTATACTGGTTGATCCTACCACAGACCTTGGACGTGTACTGAGAGGGCTATTAAAAGGTCAGCCCTTTTTTATTTTTCCCCGGGAAAAAACCATGATTATGCAGCAGACTTTTCAAGATGCCCTTGCACAAAAAAGTCACAATGCTTATCTTCCCTTTGTTGAGAGTATAATTGCTCAATTTGACTATAGTAATATGAATAATTTTGATGATCGGGTTATTGAAGTATTAAACCTCCTGGGTAACTGCATACATGAAGATGAATCTCATCAGATAAAGCATTTTTCTGATAAAACACATCTTTCTGAAAGTCGTCTGGCACATTTGTTTAAAGAAGAAACGGGTATTCCTTTAAAAAGTTATGTTGTTTTGCATAAACTACAGATAGCATACCAGTCAATTTTTAATGGTGAAAACATAACCACAGCCGCTCTTAATGCTGGTTTTGACAGTCCATCACATCTTGCATATACGAACAAAATGATGACCGGGATGTCCGCAACCAATATTATAAGAGATAGCGAGTTTTTGAAAGTTTTCTAATAATTATTCTGATAAAGTGTAATCAAACAGAACGAAAGGGATGATTACACAATGAATAAATACTTACAAGAAACAGAGATGTTGAATTTTTCTCACAGCTCCATACAGAGATTAATAAAGGAAAGACAATGGGCAAAGGAGGAGGATTTTCAGAAAATCCAAAAAATCTATAACTTTGTAAGAGATGAAATTTCTTTTGGATATAACATAGATGATACCATTCCCGCCTCTGAAGTTTTAAATGACGGTTATGGACAATGCAATACAAAGGGAACGCTGTTTATGGCGCTTCTCAGAGCAGTTGGAATACCTTGCCGGATTCATGGTTTTACCATTAATAAGAAATTGCAAAAAGGTGCAATGACAGGTCTGATTTATAAGCTTGCTCCTAAGAGCATTATTCATAGCTGGGTTGAAATTCAATATAAGGAGCATTGGTATAACATAGAGGGTTTCATTCTGGACAGGGAATATTTGAAGAAGCTTCAAGAAAAATTTTCTGATTGCAAAACTAATTTTTGTGGATATGGTGCCGCCACTGATAACTTTCAAAATCCACAAGTGGATTGGAATGCCAATGATACTTATATTCAAAAAGAAGGTATCAATCACGATTTCGGCCTATTCCATTCCCCTGATGAATTCTTTAAGAAACACCAGCAGAGGTTGTCACCCCTGAAAAAATGGATGTATCGTTATATCGGACGCAAACTGATGAATCGCAATGTAGAAAAAATTCGTAATTGATTATGAACAACCTTCAATAACCAGCTATGCCTCAACGCCCAAAATAAGGATGTCGAGGCACAGCGTCCTATAATTTCTATAAATAATAAATAATTACCCCTTAACACCAGTATGTGCAACACCTTCCACGAATTGTTTCTGGAAGATAAAGAATAATAAAACCATTGGCACAACAGCCATAACTGCACCTGCCATCTGAGCCGGATAATTGGTGGTATACTGTCCTTGTAAGGTGGAAAGGGAAGGACCTAAGGTCATCATCTTAGGTGATGTATTAACAATCAGCGGCCACATAAAGTCATTCCATGCAAACTTAGCAGTAAAAATAACTAATGCAACAATACCTGATTTTACTAATGGAACCATGATTCTTCCAAAGGTCTGGAACCGGTTGCATCCATCTAACATCGCTGCTTCTTCTAATTCTTTTGGAATTGAGGTAAAAAACTGTCTCATCATAAAAGTACCAAAAGCACTGAATAAGTTTGGAAGGAACAGAGCAGGAATGGTGTCTAACAATCCCATTTTTAATATAATCATATATTGAGGTACCAGGAATATCTGTCCAGGTACCATTAATACGGACAAAATTATAATAAATATTATGTTTTTTCCAGGAAACTCAAGTCTGGCAAATGCATAACCTGCCATAGTACAAATTGTTATCTGTCCGATTACCGTTACTACTGTTGAAATAATCGTATTTAGATAAACCCTTCCAAAAGGCAGAGAATTTAATATATTCTTATAGGAATCCAGATTAAATGCCTTAGGTAGGATTGTTGGCGGTATGGCCATTGCTTCACCTACTGTTTTGAAAGAAGTGAATACCATCCAAAGGAATGGGAGTATCGTAATACTGGTGCCAATAATTAAAGCTAAATGAACAAAAAAATGTTGAATACTTTGACGATTTCGCATACTCTTTCCTCCTTTCCTAATCGTAATTTACCCACTTCTTCTGCATCACAAACTGAAAGATTGTTATAAGCATAATGATAGCAAATATAACAATAGAGATAGCTGCCGCATATCCCTTCTGACCGTAATCAAAGGCATATCGATAGAACATCATAACCAATGTCTGTGTGCTTTCATAAGCTAAACTGGTTTTACCAATCATCATATAAATAGTGTCAAATACCTGGAAACCGCCTATTATGGACGTAATCATAACAAAGAAAATCGTTGGAGTCAGCATTGGTATTGTAATTTTAAAGAACTGTTTCACAGGACCGGCACCATCAATAGCCGCAGCTTCATAATAAGATTTTGATATTCCCTGCATACCAGCTAATAAAATAATCATATTATAACCAACCGACATCCAGATACCAACAATCATAACCATGTACAAAGCTGTCTTGGGATTAGAGAGCCAGTTCTGGCCCTCTATTCCAAATACATTTAAAATATTGTTTAATATACCGAATTCACCGTTATACATCCATTTCCACACTAATGCTATAGCTACGGACATGGTTACAGAGGGAAGAAAATAAATGGTTCTATATATGGAGGTTCCTCTGATTTTTGCATTTAATAGTGTGGCTATCAGAATAGACAAACAAATTCCAACGGGAACGGTAATAATAACATATTTTATGGTATTTCCTAAAGTTCTGTATAATTCTTTATCTTTTATTAAATTTTTATAATTCTCTAAACCTGTAAAAGTACTTATATTAAATCGATTTACATCATTAAAGCTAAACCAAAAATTCTGAATAAAGGGATAAATGTAAAATACAAATATACCGATTACCAACGGTGCAATAAATATATAGGCTGCGGCCCATTCTTTTTTCTCACGTGTGGTGGTTTTTCTTCTCATTGGTTTGACACTTGTTTTTGCCATGTCACTCATGGTTTATCACCTACCTATTTATTCATCTTGCTAAGGACCGCATCTGCTTCTGCCTTTAATTCTTTGCTTGCCTCCGCTAAAGTTTTTTCACCACTGTAAGCCCATTTTAAATAATTTGCTTCTAAATCATAAAGTTCAGCTGAAGATTTACACACGGGTAATGGATAAGCCACATCGGAATGATTGGTATATGCTGCAAGATTTAAATCCGGGTTTGTTGCTGCAAAATATTGTTGCCCATCATTTCTCGCTGAAATAACCGCTCCGCCTTCACCCTGGATCTTCATGGCTTCTGCACTTCCTAACCATAACGCAAAGTCTACCGCAGCATCTTTATTCTTGCTTCCGGAATATACAGCATATCCAAGTCCGTTAATAATATTAGGCTCTACACCATTGAATTTCGGGAATTCCACTAAATTGACTATTTTATTGATTCCATCATTGGACATATATTGAGGTGTCATGTAGGAACCAGCAAGAATCATACCTAATTTACCAGCTTCGAACATAGCATCTGCTGAAGTATCCGTCATAGTTGCAAGATCAGGAGATAATCCGGCTTTTATTAAGTCAATCCATACCTGAATACCTTCTTGTGTTTTGGGATCTTCGTATCCTGTTTCTGTTTTATCAGCATTTAGAATCCATCCGCCATTTGCATAAACAGTTGGATAATAATCTGTTTGGAAATCAAGTGGAGCAGCTACCGGATAAACCCCTGCATCAAGTCCTGCATCCTTTAACTTTTGTGCTGCTGCTACGAAATCATCCCAGGTCCAGTCATCTGTTGGATAGTCCACCCCTGCTTTATCAAAGATTGCTTTGTTATACCATAAAGCATTGGTATCAAAGTCTTTCGGAATTGCATACATTTTATCATCAAATTTATACATACTGATTAAAGCAGCCGGATAGTTTTCTTCCAGATTTAAATCGGATTTTGCTAAATAATCTGTTAAGTCTAAAAGAATTCCGCCGTCTTTATAACTTTCTGCATGTAAAGTATTTAACCAGAATACATCAGGCGCAGTACCACCTGTTGCGGAAGCTTCTAACTTAGTCCAGTATTCTCCGCCTTTGTATGGTGTTAATTGAATCTCAACATCTACATTGTTATTCTTAGCTTCGTAAGCAGTTGCTAAGTTTTCCATAGTAGGGCGTTGGTTTTCATCCCATATACCAAAGGTTACTTTTGTTTTTCCGCCTGTTGTGGTGTTTCCATCCTTATTACCTTGATTTTTACCGCAACCGGTAAGTAATGTTGCACCCATAATAGCTACAAGACCCAATGTTACTAAGCATTTCAAATTCTTTTTCATAACAATCTCCTTCTCTCTCTTAAATTTATTTCACTATTTTCTAAGGGTATCCAAATCAATAACTGCACCATCTGCCAGTCTTGATTTTTCAGCCGCCATAGCGCAATAATGACTTTCTACGGAGCGTTCTACAGATGTAATCTTATTCGTAGGCTCTTTTTCTTCTGCAATCATATCAATAAATTCTTCCACCATGCGGTTGTCCCCTCCTGCATGACCGGAAAAATCAGTTGCTAATTTGGAAACATCAATCACTTCTGTTTCTTTACCAAAAGGTGTTACCTTAATTGTCTTTTCAGACATATCCGCTACAACTTCTCCCTTAGTCCCCATAATTTTTTGATAGCGGGAGCCGGTTGCAGTAAAGGCTGTCATGGTTAAAGATATGGTAGAGCCGTCTGTCATGTCCATATTAACTATCTGATGATCTACTACGTTGTTATCACACATGTAAACACATCTTCCATAAGGCCCTTTCTCAATAGCTTCTGTTATACTCTCAACTGTTGGATGAAGAGCTACAACATCAAGTGGCCAATCTGTTTTTCCATGTGCAACACCAGTCTTTTTATTTGTAATATAAATCTTTTCTGCATCAAATGGGCAATGTTCTTTTGCCTTGCATCCGTCAAGACAACGGGTAGTTGCTCCCTCCGGCGCCATTTCTTTTTTAAATAAATAAGTATTACCATAAGAAGAAACAGATTTACAGGTTTTACCTGACAGCCATAATAACAAGTCGAAATCATGGCAGCACTTTTGTAAAATCATTGGACTTGTAGTATTGGAATTTCTCCAGTTCCCCCGAACAAAGCTATGTGCCTGATGCCAGTATCCCACATTCTCAATTGCCATAATGGATACCACATCGCCTATAACGCCACTGTCCAATACTTCTTTTAATTTTGTATAAAAAGGTGTATATCTTAAAACATGGCATACAACTACTTTTCTGCCGCATTCTTTTGCTACTTTAACAATTTCTCTACACTCATCAAGGTCAGGTGAAATTGGTTTTTCCAATAACAGGTCATAACCTTTACGAAGTGCAGGAATTGCCTGACCTACGTGTTGCTGATCCTGAGTAGTAATAAACATTACATCTGCTAGTTTATCCTGTGCAATTAATTCCTCTGCGCTGGAAAAACATGCGGATTCCGGTACGTTATATTCTTTTGCAACATCTTTCACTTTTGCAGAATCAATATCTGCAATAGCTACTATTTCCATTTTTTCCGGAAATAATTTAGCAGTTGGTGCATAGGTATCCTTTCCTCTGCTTCCAAGACCCGCTAAAGCTACTTTAACTTTCTTGCTCATTCCAATTCCTCCTATAATTACCATGCTGTTTCAAAAAAAGGCATTATACGTACCTAACGCTAACACCTTGCCTGAATATTTTATAACTATAGTCCATATTATAAACGTTTTTACTAAAATCTGCTTTTACAATTATCCAATATTTTTGTCATTTTATCCAAAACATCTATATATTAGATTTGTAATATATAAATATTTTTGCTAAAATATAAAATATTATGCATCAGTTAAAGGAGTTGATTGAATGGCATACGTTAGTACAACGTTAAAAAGAGAAATTGAAATCCATGAAATTATAACGGTTCATTATTTTGAATATATGAAAAATTTTGAGTTTAAAGGAGAATCCCATGACTTTTGGGAGTTTTTATATGTAGATAAGGGTACGGTTTTGGTTCAAGCAGATTATAGACAATATCAACTTGAAGCCGGGGACATTATTTTTCATAAACCAAATGAATTTCATTCCATTAAATCAATCGGTGATAAAGCGCCTAATTTAGTGGCAATTTCATTTATAAGTTCTTCTCCGGCTATGGAATTTTTTATGGAAAGAGTTACTTCTTTGTCTTCATCTGAGAAATTACTAATTGCACAAATTATAGCAGAAGCACGAATGGCATTTACCACTCCCCTCCATATACCATCTGTGGAACAGGTGATGTTATCCGAACAAAGTCTTTTTGGCTCGCAGCAGTTGATTTTACTGTATTTAGAACTCTTCTTAATACAAGTACGGCGCAATCATCTTGCTGACCAAAAAAAGAAGGATGAAATACTAACCCTTAGCACCTTAAAAGAAGGTTCCACTAAATCCGATATCTTCGAACAAATTATTCAATACATGGAGCTGCACATATGTGAACAACTTAAAATTCCTGATATATGCAAAGCTTTTTCTGTTAGTCATTCCACCTTGCATTCTCTTTTCCGTAAAAATAAAAATTGTGGTGTTATTGAATATTTTAATAATTTAAAAATTGAGCGTTCAAAAGAAATCATACGAGACGGTAACATGAATCTAACTGAAATTGCACATTTTCTTTCTTATAATTCATTACAGCATTTTTCAAAGCAATTTAAAAAAGCCACTGGCATGTCTCCCATGAAGTATGCCTCTTCTGTGAAAGGCATCTCTCAGGCATTAAATAAAGGCTGCCAAAGCACCCATAAATAAATCTGCCTGAAAATAAAAAAATCATTCTAAGTCTTATGTAAGTAATCCTTATCCGGGATTCCTCCATAAAAACTTAGAATGATATAATCTAACTTCTATAAATTTTAAAAATTACTAATCTTCCTCTTCCGTATTATCTTCCGGTACAATAATATTTAATACAAATGCAATTGCAAAGGCAAGAACGATAGGAGATTTGCCGATAATATTTTGTACATCCTCAGGTAAGAACTGTAAGGATTTTGTAACTGAACTGATACCAACACCAAGAGCCAGTGCAATACCAACAATCATCTTATTACGATAATTTAAAGGCTGTTGTGAAATTAATTGAATACCGGACATGGTAATTGCTGCAAATACGGTAACTGTTGCACCGCCTAGTACCGGATATGGGATAGTAGTCATAAGTGCGCCAAATTTTGGACATAAGCCGGCTACAATCATAATACCGCCAACAATGGTAAATACTCTTTTTGCTATAACCTTTGTAGTAACAATTAAACCAACATTCTGGCTGTAAGGGTCAGTTGGCAGACCGCCCATACATGCACCTAACATACCGCAGATACCTTGTCCCTTAATAGCTCCACCAAGTTCTTTATCCGTGGCTTCACGATTAAATGCACCTATAGTAGTGGAGGAAACGTCACCTATTGTTTGAACTGCTTGTACTATATACATTAAAATCATAGAAATAATAGCTGATGGATGGAATTCAATTCCCCACTTCATAAAACGTGGAAGTGCAATCCAGGATGAACTTACTACACTATCAAAATTAATCATATTACCCATGAAAAGTGAAATTATGTATCCAACAGCAATACCTATTAACATACCGGATACTTTAATATATCCTTTGCCAAATAAGTTACATGCAAGAGTAACAGCTAATACAACAATAGCCACAATCCAGTATTGAGTCTTTCCAAAATCATCCGCATTGGCATTGCCGCCTGCCATATAGTTAACTGCTGTGGTGTATAAGGACAGACCAATACTTAAAACTACCGTACCGCTTACAATCGGTGGGAAAAATTTTCTTAATTTACCGATAAACATTCCTATAAATATGGAAGCAAAGGCACCTACTAATTGAGCTCCAAAAATTGCCTTAATTCCATAACTTAAACCAATGGCTGATAATATTGGCATATAGGCAAAGGCTACACCCATTACATTTGGTAACCCCATACCAAAACCAAATACAGGAAATAACTGAATCAAAGTGGTAATACCACCAATTAACATTGCAGCCTGCATTAAAAGAATCTTATCACTTTCCGGTAGACCCAGTAGTTGTGCGATTAATATAGGTGGTGTAATATTACCAACCAACATTGCTAAAACATGCTGCATGGCCTGTGGAAATGCTAACCCCCAGCTAGGCTTACCGTTTAATTCAAAAAGTTCCGTGTTTGATCTTACAGCTTTCTTATTTATCATATTAATAATAACCTTCCTTTTCGATATTTTACATGTTTTCTAGCCGAAAACTGCATTAAAGGTTCTGAACCATTATTTATGCCAAATCCTCCCTTCTCTAGTATTTTACTTTTCTAATGGTCTGAAACCTTATTTAATAGTAAATAACGCACATGAATAAAATTCATATAAAGATTATTCTCTATTCAGTTTTTATGTATTGCTGAATTGGTTCTATCGGTGTTAATAAAGCTCTAAATATATACAAGAATTCTCATATTTTACATATAATTTATACATTTTTATGAAATATTTATTTACGACATAAGTATACAATAAAATTCCAACAAAAACAAGACTGTAATTCATGTTAATATCATCTATTATCACAACAACTTATAAAAAAGAATAATTTTACAAACAGCATATTTTATGATACAATAATCGAAAGTTTCTTTCATCTGAATGATTCTCTCCTCATTTTCTAAGAATGGGGGATTCTATTGTTAAACATAAAGAAAGTCTTATTATCTATCCTGTTATCTTACATATCAATTCTTTTTATCCTGCCTTCACAGCCGGTAAAGGCAATTTCCACAGAAATCTCATTTATAATACTTTCCCAGTACGAAAAAAGAGTCACTATAAGTGATGAATTCTATATCATTGCAATTACCTCCACCGGAAAGAAAGCAACCTGGAAAAGCAGTGATTCTAAAATTGCTTCTGTTAACAAATATGGTAAAGTCACTGCTAAAAAAACCGGTTCTGCAGTTATCACGGCCAGCATAAAAGGGGCCTATGCCTCCTGTTTGGTTACGGTTGATCCTCCAACGATTACCTTAAGCCAATCTCATATCGCTTTATACCGGAGCCAAAGTGCCAAACTTTCCGCTAAAGTCTCATCTAAAGTCAAACCCAAATGGAAAACAAGTAAAAAAAGTGTGGCTACGGTGGATCAAAATGGTAACATAACCGCTGTCAAAAATGGAACTGCTGTCATTACCGCAACCGTTAATGGTGTTTCTGACATTTGTGAAGTAACTGTAAAAAAGCCTGTAATTACTTTAAGTACAGAGGAACTAACTATAAAAACAGGTTCTGCTGCTGCACTTACTGCCAGTGTTTCATCCGGTAATTCTCCGGCGTGGTCAACCAGTAATCCCAAAATTATATCCATAAACTCCAAGGGTCAAATAAGAGCAATAAAAAAAGGAAGAGCCTATATCTATGCAAAGGAAGACGGAGCTAAAGCAAGATGTACTATATATGTAACTGATTAATTATAATCTGTGAGGAGAGAAAATGTAAGCTGAAAGAAACTTTACATAAGAAATAGGAATTAAAAACAAGGCATTAAAATCCTTCATTGAGAAATTATATTTAAAGTTGAAGTTTATAATTTATTATATATTTTAAATGATTTTTATTGTATAATATCTATAAGTTTTTATTTTATATTTGTCCAAAAAATGAATTTGTACACAAATCATTCATAATTTTAATGTATAATGAATTACATAACGGTTATGTTCTGATACCCGGACAAAAATGAATTGTTATATTTAAGACATTGTAAGGCACAGTCTGTTTAGAAATGTAAAATGGAAGCTGCTTTACAGTTTGCGGGAATATGATAAGAAAACCGGAAGGGCTTAAATATCATGTTTTCTCGAATTTTCATGTGCCGTCTGCTGTTGCTGAGGCAACCTGGCACCAAGGTGTGAAAGAAATATAATATTGAAAGGATGCCACAAAGATAATCTTTCGCACATGTTATATGTGGCGCTATCGCAAGAGACATGTGATATGAAATGGGTGTAAAATATGAATGATGCATCACAGAATGAAAAAAATTCTACAAGCATGAGCAAAACAAGGAAAATTGAAAGAAAAAAAGAAATTAAAAAAATGAAAAGGGATGCTTACTTATCAAAGATTATTTCTATCTGCTTAATTGCTCTGGTATCTGTTGGTTTTGTACTTTTAATCGGCTACTCCGTACACCGAAGCATTAACAGAGTAAGACCAAGTAGTGATTATAGTGCAAAATTGACAGAAGAGGGCTTAATAAAAGATGTACAAGTTACTGACCATTTAGTATTAGGTGATTATTCCAATATTAACATACCCTTAAGTGAAGTAGAATATACCGATGAAGATATGGAAAAGGATATTCGAGAGCTACTGGCAGAACATGGTACACTGGAAACAGAAACCGATGCATTGATTGCAAATGGTGATAAAGTAAACATCGACTATGTGGGAACTGTTGACGGAAAAGAATTTGAAGGCGGTAATACAAAAGATGCCGGAACAGATTTAGTAATCGGCTCTGAAGATTATGTGGATGGCTTTGAAGAACAATTAATCGGCCATGGTATTGGTGATAATGTAACCGTAGAAGTTACTTTCCCAGCAGATTATAAACAAAATGAAGCTTTGGCTGGAAAGAATGCAGTTTTTGAAGTTCAAATTAATGGAATTTATGACATACCGGAATTGACAGATGCCTTTGTAAAAGAAAATCTTTCTGAACATGCAATGACAGCCAAAGATTATAGAGAATATCTAAAAAGATCCAAATATGAAGCTAAACTGGACACCTGGTTAGAAGATTTTCTTATGGATAATACCACCGTTTCATCCTATCCTGAGAAATATATGAAGCACTTAAAATCCGTTAAGAAATTCGAAGATCAAAGTTATTTTGAATACATGAATCAATTATATACTTCTTTTGGTTCAACCCCACCTTATGCAACCTTTGAACAATATACCGGTATGTCTGAGAAAGAATATGATGCCGGATTGGGGAAAGACGTAGAAGATCAAGCAAAGATGGCTTTAATATTCCAGATGATTTATCAAAAAGAAGGTCTTAATGTAACAGCAGAAGAATTTGACAAGTATCTGGGCGACAAGGCAACAGTGGATTATGATTCTCTTGTTGAAGAATATGGCAAAGGTTATGTCATGCAGGAATTAATACATGCAAGAGTATTATCATTCTTAAAAGAAAGAGCCGAAATAAAGTAATTAAGACTTATTTAGATTAAAAGTCTCTGCTAATTACTTATGGAGAAGCTTAGAAATAATGATTATAAAAATAGCTTTCTTGGGTACAAGTTAACCACCCAAGAAAGCTATTTATTATATTCCTTATTTGCCAAATCGTTTTCTATATCCGCATTTTCTGCAAAGTTCCTCTACGGCTTCCATTCTTGAAAAACCTTCTACAATACTTTTTGCTCTTTCACTTTCCAGTAACTGGGAGAAGGGAGCGTTTTTTATGTTTCCCAGATTAATAACTCCTTCCCCATCCAGACAGCAGGGAACAACCGTTCCATCTACCAGTATTGCTATCTGGTTACGAAGTCCATAGCAAAATCCAATACCATCATCTTCTTTTTCTTTTAGCGCAGGCCATTGAAATTCATAATCCTGATTTAAATAAACACCATTCGCTATTTTTATTCCTCTGCCAGGTGTAACGACTTCTTGTATATTATAAGTCAGATTAAACTCTTTCTCAATTACCTCCAACAGGACATTGTTCTTTTTCTTATCCAGATTAACCTGATTGTCCTCATCCAAATTCCAAAGTCTTAAAGAAATTAATACATTGGATTTTTCCCTGATTTCTTTTACAAAGGATAAAATATCCCATATATATTCGCCTTTGTTGTGTAAGCCATCATTTCCGTCAAAACTATGCAGGGAAAAGTTAATCTGTCTTAATGCAGGCTTATTTGCAAGCTTGTCCTTTACCTTTGTAATCAAAGTGCCGTTTGTAGTTATATTTACCTGAAAGCCTTTTTCATAACTAATATCTAGCAATTCATCTATTTGAGGATGAAGAAAAGGCTCACCTTTTACATGAAAATACAGATAGTCCGTATATGGTTTCACTTGATCTAATATATTGCAAAAGGTATCTACACTCATTAATTCTGCTTGCCGCTGGGTTTGAGGGCAGAAATTACAATTGAGATTACATATATTAGTAATCTCAATATATACTCTCTTAAATTGTTTCATTTATTATACTCCCAATGTTTCATGATGTAATAAAAGCATATACTCATTTTAACACGGCAGATGAATTAAGTACAGGAGTACTATACAAAAATAACACATCCTGATCATCAAAGGTGAGAAATTCTCCTAAATAGTCGCTTGTAATATATCGAATATCTACCAACGTCACTTTAGAATACCCTTCCAGCAATAAAGGTATGAGGCTGCTGCCAAAGGAATCCCTGAATACAATCAATTCTTTCTTATTTGCAGCATTTGGGTTGTCTACAATAAGCAAAGGGGAAGCTCCTGACAGGTATACATCATAAGGGTCCTTGTCATGGAGTTTTATGGTATCATATACCGGAGTCGTTTTATCTGTTTCAACATTATAGACAGTACAATTATTAATAATATCATTTGTTAGATAATATATTTTTTCATGTTCTAAAGGCAGAGCAGATTGACCATAATATACGCCATAAAATGGCACATCTGTCTCTATTGTTTCATAATTTCCAGAAAGTTCCTTTGAAATGTCCAGTGCTGAGGCAATTTTTTCTGCTACTTTCATAAGCTTTTCCTGCCTCCAGTGAATGTCCGTATAGTAATAGTCCTCCAATTCAAGAATATCTGAAATATCTATATACTCTGCAAATTCTGTATGATTCTTCATTATATCAAAAAGCTTTTCATAATCCATAGCAGGATATCCATTCTGACCGGCTAAATAATATCCCTTGTCCGGAATAATAGAGAGATAAACATTAAGCTCCTTCTCCTTCATATATTTCTCATAAAGGTAGCCAAACTTTTGGGCAGCAGATAAAATAGACCTTTCATTTAAGGGATACTCTAATTTTGCTGCATAATCCCCCTCAATATAAATATCATTATTGTCCTTCTGAGCAAAGGCATAGAATCTGGTATATGCTTTCAATTTACGAAACATAAAGCGATGGGGGAACTGATTCTGTGCATATTTTTCAAAATCACTCATAAACTTTCCGGACAACAAAGTTTGTACTTTGAATTCCGGCAACTGTTCCAGTTTTCTTCTTTCACTAATTGATATTTCCTCCGGAGATTTTATCCAGCAAAACAGTGCAAGTATACACCAAATAAGTCCTATGGAAAGAACTACGACGGTATTCTTTAATTTTTCTCCCATAATAACCTCAATTCCGGTGCTTTAGCACCTTATAATAACGATGGTAATTTTGTGCACCGACACAAATTACTGGTTGTTAAAGCTTGTTCTTTTAACCTAAGTTAAAAACGAAAATATAGAAATGGATTAAAAGAAGCATCCACTAGATATGCAGTAATTGTTAAAAGCAATATAATACAAATAATCGGTTCAAGTATAACCAATGCCCTGTCAGCCCATTTCATCTTTCGGATATTCTCGATACATAATTTGGGCAACGGTGTGCAGCCGATTATGGAAAGAATCAGAATTATACCATAGCTTCGAAAATAATATAAAGACTGTATATCCATTGCTTTTATTCTTCCCATTCCCAGCATAGAGGAGATTCGTTCTACTGCCTCAGCCATATTGGCCGCGTCAAAAATAACAAAACTTATAATTACAAAAAACAGCACATATATATGAGATATGAATTTGGGTAATTTTTTCATTACTTTCTCAAACCATAATTTTTCATTCATCAATAACAGGGCAAATAACAAGCCCCAGATTACAAAATTCCATGCTGCCCCGTGCCATAAGCCGGTAAGCATCCAAACAACCATAATATTTAATATCCAACGGCTCTTCTTTACACGGTTTCCACCCATTGGAATGTACAGATAATCCCGGAACCATGTGCCCAATGACATATGCCATCTGCGCCAGAACTCACTAATGCTCCTTGATATATAAGGATAATTAAAGTTTTCCAGGAAATCAAATCCAAATAACTTTCCTAAGCCGATTGCCATATCACTATATCCTGAAAAATCAAAATAAATTTGAAGTGAGAAAGCAATAGCATACATCCAATAAAACAGCACCGTACTTTGTTCTGTCTTCTTAAAAATCTCACAAATCTCTCCAAGAGAATTCGCTATCAGCACTTTTTTCCCAAGACCAAATATAAAGCGGCGTAAACCATAACGCCATTTTTCAAAACTATGGCTGCGATTTTCAAGGGCTGAGGCTATATCAACATAACGCACAATGGGCCCTGCAATAAGCTGTGGAAATAAGACAACATAAGTGGCTAAATGAACTATATTCTTTTGAGCCCTGGCCTCTTTGCGGTAAACATCAATGGTATAACTTAATATTTGAAATGTGTAGAAGCTGATACCTACGGGCAAAGCAATGGAAAGCAGGGGTATTGACAATCCCGTGACGCTATTTACATTACGAATAAAAAAATCGACATATTTAAAATAACCAAGTAATCCTATGGAGAAACAAATTGATATCACTAACCAGAATTTTGCTTTCTTTGTATCGGAATGTCTTTCAATTAGAATACCCAGAATATATTGAACCACTATGGATAAACCCATCAGCAGGATATATTTCGGTTCACCCCATCCGTAAAATATAAGAGATGAAATCAGAAGTACCCAGTTTTTAAGATTCTTAGGCACAGCAAAATATAAAATTAGAACCAATGGCAGAAAATAATATAAAAATGTTATACTTGAAAATAGCATGTTTTCTCCTAAATATCCATATCCTGAATTCCTTACCGCAGAAAAACGGTTTGAAAACAGGATACGGTTAATGAATACAATAATTAATTTACTTTTTTAACTCAATATCCAGCTTGCCGCCGCTGACTTCTTTAAAAGCAGCTACAATTTGCTTGGATGTTACACTTTCCTCTAATGTTGAAGAAACCATAAAAAGCATTATAACATCATCATGACTTACAACTTGGAGATCATCTGCTCCAACACATATCCACTTCCTAGTGTCAATGCCGTTTAACATATCGTTGGCGACCTTTTCTGCGTCACCGACATCATTAAGCTGTACAAGAACCAGGGAATAAGCATGGGAAAGTATCATTGCTTCCGATGCTGCTATTTTCTTTACCTTGGAACTGTCAGTAAGTCCGGTATAATACTTCACTGAATCCTCATTACTCAAATCAACCGATGCGTTATCTAACCTAAGTCCCGGATCCTTAATTTCATATATCTTTTTTATTATATCCAAAAGATCTTTCTCTTTTACATCTTGTTTATCCTTATCTTTTGAATTATCGGTTTCTTTATCTCCGTTGCCTTTATTTCCTGTTTCCTTATTTCCATTTTCTTTGTTTCCGGTTTCTTTATTTCCACTTTCCTTATTTCCGCTTTCTTTATTTCCACTTTCTTTATTTCCTGTTCCTTTATTTCCTGTTTCCTTGTTTCCGCTTTCTTTATTTCCAGTTCCTTTATTTTCCGTTTCCTTGTTTCCGCTTTCTTTATTTCCAGTTCCTTTATTTTCTGTTTCCTTGTTTTCGCTTTCTTTATTTCCAGTTCCTTTACTTCCACTTTCCTTATTTCCGCTATCTTTATTTTCAGTTTCTTTATTTACGTTCTCTGTACTTTTATTATCAGTGTTTTCAGTTCCTTTACTTTCGGTTTCTGTATTGCCGGTTTCTGTTTCTCCGTTCTCTTTACTATCGGATTCTTTACCATCGGTTTCTATCTTATCATTCTCTTCATCTATTTTTCCAGTGCTGTCTGAACTTTCATTATTGTCCGGAACCATATCTTCAGATTCATTTTCCCCTAATGTATTCTCAGACAACTCACCATTATCTTCTTCCATAATTTCATTATTTTTTGTTTCTGTTTTCTTACAGCCGGCAGAAACACCCATAATCAGAACTATTAATAAAACGTAAATTATATTTTTTTTCATTTGTACCCTCCAATTACTTCTTATTTTAATTCAATATCCAATTTACCGCCAGATACTTCTTTGAACGCATCGACAATTTGCTGAGATGTTACACTGTCTTTGAAAGATGAAGAAACCATAATCAGCATTACCACATCATCATGACCTACAACCTGAAGATCATCTGCTTCAACACAGATCCACTTTCTGGTATCTATTCCCTTTACCATTTCTTCGGCAACAGATTTCGCATCACCTGCATCTTTTAACCTAACAAGTACCAGGGAATATGCCTGTGAACCTATCATTGTTTCAGATGCAACTGCTTCCTTTAATTTAGAACTATCAGAAAGTCCAGTATAATATTTTACAGAATCACTATTACTTAAATCCACAGGATTCTCAGCCACATTTAATTCCGGATCCTTAATTTCATATATTTTCTTGATAATAGATAAAAGATCACTATCTTCTGCATTCTGGGCATTACTATTATCTGTATTTTCTGTTTCATCCTTGCTGCCATTGTCATCCTTATTGTCATTCTCATCATTTTCTACTTCTGTATTATTATCATTAGTACCTTGATTATTTTCTTCTGTTACTGTATTCTTACAAGCTGTAAAAATACTCATAGTTAAAACTATCATTAAAATATAAACAATCTTTCTTTTCATTTATCTAGCCTCCAAATAAAATATACTTTTATCCTTTTATACCACTCTAGTAAGGGAAGTTGACCTCCTTCCTGTAATTGTCATCTGGGTATGTGTAGTATAATCGGATTGTTTCATTAATTAGACGAGGCTTTTTAATTTTTGGTTCCATTTTTTTAATTCATTTAAGTTCTAAATTTATGTTCTAATTTATGTTCTATTTAAGTAAATTTAAGTTCATTTATGTGAATTTAAGTTTGTTTAGGCAGTCTTAGTCTAAATTTTCAGCCTGCTATTATATTATTTAAGTTGAAAAAACAGGCACCTTTTATGGCTACCTGTTTTTATATTTACAATATTTATTTTTTAACCTTATCCTGTTTTCTTTTACTATAGAATTTCACGGACTACTTAAATTCAGCTAAAGTCAGGTTATGCAGTTGTTTCCATGGTAACATTTAATGTAATTACCCCATATTTATTCAGGGAGAGTGGAATGGAGATTGTTGGAAGTCTGTTGGATATTTCAATATTATTACCTGACATCAGGGAAGGCGTGGTAATATCCACTTGGATGGATTTTTGACCAAGCAAACTGCAGGTATTCCCCATAATCATATTCCCCATTTCCGAAATAGCACTTTTGCTGATTTCATCCATTCTATTTACAGTAAAGCCGCCCATCATTACAGTGGCTATATTCTTGGCGGTTTCCTGAGATAACTCAAAACAGACCTGTCCCCGTATTTTTCCTACAATTCCAATCACGATAATAATTTGATTTGCTAAAAAAGATGATTTTTTTAAGTAAATTTTACCCAACACAGGTTCGTCATTGCAAAGTGCTTTTAAAACCGATTGTGCGGCCTGTATAAATGGATTTATTATTTCTGCATCCATAGTTCTTTTGTTGCCTCCTATTTTGTTTATGTTGTAAAATTAGTACTTTCCTAAAGAAGGAGCAGCTTCAAACATTGCGTTATTCACTTGAGGAAATTCCTTATATAGGGATATGGGAGATATACTTTCTCTTTCGTATCCGGTATTCAGCTTGAACTTCCCAACTTCCTCACGTAATGTGGCAGCCTGGGCGGACATTTCTTCACTGGTTGCAGAATTCTCTTCTGCAGTAGCCGCATTGGTCTGCACAACAGAAGAAACCTGGGTGAGTCCCTGCTTAATCTGTTCAATTGCAATGGCCTGTTCGGAAGATGCCCTCTCAATTTTAATAATACTTTCATTTACCATTAAGGCTTTTTCCCTGACATTTTGAAGTATTTGCGCTGTTTGTGCTGTTATCTGTGTGCCCTCATCTACCGTAACGGTAGAATGCTGGATTAACTCCACCGTCTGCTTAGCCGCTTCTGCTGATTTAGCAGCAAGATTGCGAACCTCGTCAGCAACTACTGCAAAGCCTTTTCCTGCATTACCTGCCCGGGCTGCTTCAATGGCAGCATTCAGTGCCAGAATGTTTGTCTGGAACGCAATATCTTCAATAACCTTGGTGATATTGGCAATCTGAGTAGATGCAGAACCAATATTGGTCATAGCCTTTGTAAGCTGTTCCATATGCTCATTTCCGGCATTCACTTCTGCACCGGCTTGTTCCACATATTGTGTAGCTATTTTAACATTGTCTGAATTTTTCTCTGCCTCTTCTGCAATCTTGGTAATGGAAACACTTAATTCTTCCACAGAAGAAGCCTGCTCTGTGGAGCCTGTGGCTAGTGCCTGGGCTCCGCTTGCCACCTGTGAAGAACCGGTACTTACCTGCTCGGCTGCTGTATTAATAGTCATCAATGTATAATTTAACGCTGTAGCTGTATTCTGCATTGCCTTTTTAATGGCAGCAAAGTCACCAATGTAGTCCATCTCCACATTAATCCGCATGTCTCCATGTGACATTTGATTCAGTTTCTCTGAAATATCATGTATGTAGGAAGAAAGAAGTTCATTGGTCTTTTTGATGTTCTTTGCCATGTGTCCCAGTTCATCCTTGCTTTCATAGCTGATTTCCACCTGCATATTGCCCTTCGCCATCTCCGTATATACATTCTCAATTTCCTTAACGGGACTTAGAATTGATTTTCTTATGGCAATTACAACGATAATTGTCAGAAAAAACGAAGTTGCAGTTAGAACTACTAACAAAGCCAATGCCAGCTTTTCGGCGTTTTTCGCATTAGCAGCCTGATCCTGAGCTTCTGTCACTTCAAGCTCATTTAGAATAACCGCAATATCCGCTGCTTTTGTAAAATGGGGTACATACTCCTCTACATATAATTTATATGCAGCTTCTGTATTCTCCGTCGTCTTATTTTTTACCAACTCTGTAATCTGACTTCTAATGTCAGAAGTTTTCTCAAGTTCTGCTTTAAGTTCTGCTATCTGGGCATCCCGCTTATTGTCTCTTTGGTTCCCTGAAAGCGCTGCTATAGTGTTTTCCAAATGAGCAGCTTCATTTTCTGCTAATTTGATATTTTCTGCCGCTTTCTCTTCCGTCTTCTCCTGGATGGCCTGCAACAGTTCGTTTTGGATAAAAAGCATATCACGTCTAATACTCCAGGTATAGCCTGTATTTGGAAGAGAATAAACCTCAAATAAATTTACCTCATTTCCAATACTGTCTATATTAAACATGGATACCCCCATAGACAACATCATTGTAATGAGTACAATACCAAAGCCGACAATTAGTTTCATATTAATTGATAAATTTTTCATAAGATTGCTTTTACCTCCTTTATCCTTTGTGCTTTGTATTTGTTCAAACATAACTTTTATCTTCCCCTGTCCTTTATTACTCTATTATTTCTCTTTTATGTAATTACTTTCTCCTATCAATCAGAACAAGATCCATAAACTCGGAAGCAGTAATTTTAACTAACATCCTGCCTACCTTATTAAAAATCAAGTAGTTCCCATCGGTATACACACTCCGAAATAATTCTTCATCCCGAAGCATCCCAAAACGGAGGGTGTTCAGCCTGGAACGAAAGTCAAAATGAATTGTTGTACCGGTTTCCATGGTGACTTCCAATTGATAATCCGGCAGGGCCTGCACACTTTTAAAATATCCTTCTCCCGTATTACTTTTTTCCTTGAACATATTCGGAGATAAATCAGGTTTTTCCATTCCATATGCTATGGTCTCCGGTGCAGATTGTTCCTCTTGCTTCTCCTTTATAAGCCCTAGCTTTTCCATCACCTCTATTAGTTTTTTAGTATCAATGGGTTTGGCGGCATAAGCTTCGCAGCCATAATCAAAAGCAGTCCGAACCATCTGTGCTTCGGCTAAAGCCGTTGTCATAATGATCTTTACACGTTTCTCAGGGGAGATGTTATATTGTTTTTCCAAATCCCTGATGGCTTTCAATGTCTTCATACCATCTACCTTCGGCATCATAATATCAAGGCAGATTAAGTGATACGGCTCTTTGTCTTTTAGTGCCATAAGAAATGCATCAATGGTTTCCAATCCGTCTACCACCAAATCACAATCCCCGTATTTTGAAAGAAATTTACTCAGAAAGTTTCTGCTGACTAAGTCATCTTCCGCAACCAAAATTCTCATGTTTATACCCATCCATCCTTTCTATTTTTTTCTTTCAGATTCCAAACCGAATACCCTTTTGCGGCATCACAAATAATAGTTCTATACTTCATACTCTCCTATAACGAATGCTGAATATGTTTATTAATTGGTTACAGTAATCCACTGCAACATTCCATTTACATTTCCTTGCTGCAAGTTCTGCCTTGAATGCCAGTTCCCTAAGATCTTCCCCGCAGATTCGGACTGCGATTCTTTTCACTTTATGGACGGCTTCTTCTATCTGGAATACTCTGTTTTCCTCAATCATAATCTGAAGTTCTTGCAAGACTTTTTCAAGCCGTTCTAACTCAAGGGATATATCTTCTCCCTCGGCCTTTCCTGCTTCTGTATCAAAAACAATCTCTCCGTTTTCTCCAAGTCTGACACTACTGCACTTCTTAAAACCGGCCCCTTTCTTTCGTATATGAATATTTTCTGCCCGGCCTGCTGCTTTTTCCGGAATAAACCGGCCGGCTTCACGGTCATCCATCACAATAGACGGTAAACCTTTCTCACCAAAATCAATATTTTGTAAGTTATCTGCTAAAGGCATCTTCGCAACCTCAAAGCCTATCCTTAAATAAAATCTGCTGCCCTTTCCAATTTCACTCTCTGCTCTGATTGTTCCATCCATTAATTCTGCCAGCTGCTTACAGATTGCAAGCCCCAAACCGGTGCCACTATGTCGTCTGGTTACCGTACCGTCTATCTGCCTAAACCGTTCAAAAAGCAGTGCCATCTTGTCTGAAGATATACCGATTCCCGTATCTGATATACAAAACTCCAATTCCACACTTTGTCCGGCTTCCATTATCTTTTCCACAGTAATCTTAACCTCACCGGTATCCGTGAATTTCACCCCATTGCCGATTAAATTGTTCAATATCTGGCGCAGGCGGTCCGGGTCTCCCTTTACATATAGCGGAATTTCCGAGGAAAAATTGTAATGCAGTTCCAATCCTTTCTTTTCAGCAAGAACTCCATGAAGTTTGGCGACTTCATCCATAAGAATTTTTATATTAAAGGGAACCTTGGAAATAGATATTTTTCCTGCCTCTATTCTTGAAAAATCCAAAACATCATTGATTACTTTAAGCAGGGTATCCGCACTTATTTTGGCCATCTGGATATATTCTTTCTGTTCCTCATTGGTATCCGTCTGTAAAAACAAGTCCATCATACCAATCAGTCCATTTAGAGGGGTACGGATCTCATGACTCATATTGGCTAAAAATTCACTTTTCATTTTATTGGCTGACTCTGCTTCATCCTTGCTTTTTTTAAGAGCTGCTTCATAATTTTTCTGATTGGTAATATCTTCAATGGCTACTACTACTTGCTTTTCCTCCGAAAAGGCAAGGGGAATAAAATTAAGCTTCAGCCAAAAGTAGTTTTTATGAAAACCACTTAAGAATGCCCGGCGAAAAATTACGTCCTTGCAATTCATACCCTCCCGGATAACCCTATCGATATTTTGCCGAACTTCACAAAAGCGGCATTTCCCGCTTTCTCCACAACCTTTTTCATAACTGTAAATGCAATGGACGCCGTCACCAAAACGCTGCCCTGCAATATCCTTTTCCTGAATATGAAACATATCCAGAAAGGGCTTGTTGACCCACTTTACAACTCCATCGCCTCCAATCAGTAATATTCCTGTAGGAAGTGCTTCCAATACATTTTTAAGATTATCTTTTTCTTTCCTGATTTTTTCTTCTATATTTTTAATACGATCAATATCACGAAATACTACAACAACACCTTCTGCTTTGTCACCAGTATAAATTGGAGAACAGCTTGCTGAAACAAAAAGTGTTTTTCCTTCTTTGTTAATGAGAGCAGAGTGATTTTTAAGTCCTACCGCTTTTCCACTCCTAAGTGCCCCACAAATCGGGCTTCCCAGCTGTTTACCGGTAAAGAAATTAACTAAATGAAATACTTCATCAAAAGATTTTCCTAAAGCTTCTTTTATGTTCCAACCAGTTAGCTTCTCTCCGGAGGCATTGATATAGAGAATCATTCCTTTTCTGTCAGTTACAATCACTCCATCACCGATACTGGATAAGGTAGCTGTTATAAATTTCATTTGATCTGATTCCTGTATATTTTGTAGCAGTAAAATCACCTCCTTATTTTAAGATAGGCTGGCGGTAAACCTCCACCAATCCGGTTTTTACTTCCATGGATATGGTTCTGCTTTCATTTCCCCGCAGATCCGCCTTGCATATTGTAAGTCCCATGCCAAGCAATATATATTTTATTGCATCAATATTCTTTTTTCCCACGTTGTAAATGTCATGGGGAAGTATAGAATCTGCTCCGCCATACATTTGGATATGAAGTTCATGCCTTTTACAGCCGTATTTTGTACCCATTGCATTTATAAGTAAGGGAATGCCTGTTTCGGCAAAATAACCCGGGCGTTCTGTTTTATCCCTGGGACCCAAGGGAAAAGGCAGTACCACATGAATCATACCGGCTGCCTTTTTTACCGGACAGTACACGGTAACTGCCACACAGGAAGCCAGGGCAAAAGTTCGTATAAGGTCATCTTCTCTGTCAGTTACAATGTATTCTCCCATTCCTACTACCAATTCCATAACTATCACCTAATCCAGCATCTCAAACAGCACTTGGGGAATATTCCCTAATGCTGTCTGTATTTCCACAGCCCCTATATCAAAGGCTACTTTTGGCATTCCATACACCACTGAAGATCCTTCATCCTGCCCGATGGTTCTGCTGCCTTTACGCCGCATGGTAAGAAGTCCCTTCGCACCGTCATAACCCATTCCTGTCAAAAGTATTCCAATGGCGTTGCTGCCTGCTTCTTTTGCTGCGGAATCAAATAGAATATCCACAGATGGGCAGTGTCCGTTGACTTTATCTCCGTGAAAACACTCCACCTGATATCTTTTTCCAACCTTTTTCACCCTCATATGCCGATCTCCCGGTGCAACTAAAACTTTGCCCGAATCTATATAGTCCCCGGTTTCAGCCTCTTTGGCATGGAGAGCTGTTTGATTATCCAGTCTCTCCGCATACATCCTTGAAAAAACAGGGGGGATATGCTGTACAATTACGATTCCCGGAACGGTGGGGGGAAGTAAGCGGAGTATGCTGTATATGGCCTCCGTTCCTCCGGTAGAAGCACCAATAGCAATAATTTTATTGGTATCATGAGCCATAGCTCCTGTGATTTTTCCAATGGTACTTGCTGATTTTGGTAATATTGCTTTTACAGTGGAGGCCATCTTTATCTTTTGAATCAAATCACGGAGGAACATCTCCATTCCCCTGGGAGAATATATGTCCGGCTTTACCACAAAATCAACCGCTCCTGCCTCCATGGCTTCAAATACCGCTTCGCTTACAGCACTGACCATAACCACCGGTACAAAATACTGGGGCATCAGCCGGCGTACAAACTCGGTGCCTTTCATTTTGGGCATTTCCACATCACAGGTGATTACATCAGGATGTACTTCAAGAATCTTATCTCTGGCTTCAAAAGGATCACCTGCAACAGCAACTACCTCAATCTGCGTATCAGTAGTAATACCTCTCACTATCATTTCACGGGATACTGCACTGTCGTCAACCACCAGCACCCTGATCTTTTTATGTCCTTCCATACATAACTACTCCTTTCTGTAAACGGCAGGCATTACATATCTGTACCTTGTTTTTTCCCGATTAAGTCCTTCCGAATGCCCAATAAACAGAAATCCCCCAGGTTCGGTAATGTCGTATAGCCGTTCAACCAGTTTATCCTTCGTATCATTGTCAAAATAAATCATGACATTTCTGCAAAATATGGCATGCATCTTTCTTCTAAAAGGAAATACCGATTCCATCAGATTGATATTTCCAAAAATTACTTCATTCCTGATTTTCTCGGACAGAATATAATTACTCTCATCATATTCTCTAAAATAATTCTGCTTCCACAAAGCCGGTACTTCAGAAACCGTCTCTTTTCTATAAATACCGGTCTTTGCAGTGGATAGTACGTTCTGAGAAATATCCGTAGCCAGTATTTTGGTATCCCAGGTCTTTTTATCCTGGCCGAAGAACTGGTCCATTATCATTGCCAATGTATAAGGTTCTTCCCCGGTGGAACAAGCTGCACTCCAAATTCTCAAATCCCTGTCTTTCACCGTTCTTGACAGATAAGGCAGTACTTTATCTCTGAAATAATAAAAATGTTCTGCTTCTCTCATGAAAAAGGTATAATTCGTAGTTATTTTATTCAGCATTTCCGATGCTGCCTGACCTGTTTTATCTGCCACTACATAATCCATGTACTCCGTCAAACTGTTCATATTCATACTTGTAAGCACATGGTTAAGCCTTCCGGCAACCAAAACTTTCTTCTCATTTTTAAAATGAATGCCATAATTGGATTTTATATAATCGGCAAATTGCCTGAATTCTTGTTCTTTTATGACAATCATGGATTCACCTGCCTTATGGAAAAAGGGGATATCATGCCCTCCTTCCAATATTGTTTTATTTTTAGACTTTAAGGTTACGATTATCAGGACATGGTGCTCAGTGTTTCCATCTCTTCATCTGTCAACAGTTTTTGACAGTCCAGCAATAGTTTAACACTGTCGCCCGCCTTTCCGATTCCCTTAATATATTTATGTCCTCCCTTGTAGATATCTGTAGGAGATGCTATGTCTTCGTCCCCAATAGCAAGTACCTCCGAAACACTATCCACAATCAGACCGATGGATATGTCATTGGTATCAATGACAATGATACAGGTCCTGCCATCATATTCCCGCACAGCCTTTTTAAAACGCAGCCGCGCATCCATTACGGGGATAATCTTTCCTCTTAAATTAGTAATCCCTCTTACATACTCCGGCATCTCAGGAACCTCTGTAATGGGCTGGATACCAATGATTTCAGTAATATACCTGATTTCCATTCCGTATAATTCACTTCCCATAGAAAATATAAGGTATTTTCCTTTCAATGTATCCTCTTCCTGTTCTGTCAGGTTCAATACATCAATCTGTGCCATTTTAATGACCTCCTTTATATTCTTCATTCTAAATTATCATGGTAGCTTTCACATGTTTAGTAATCCGTCTATATTAAGAATCAGACTGATACTGCCATCTCCAAGAAGAGTACAGCCTGCCAATCCTTCCACTTTTTTTAGGTTCTTTACATAAGCCGGAAGGGTTTTAACTACTACCTGATGCTGGCCTATAAGCTCATCTGCAAAGAGGCACAGGCTTTTACCTTCCTGTTCAACCATAAGCATAATTCCTTTTGTCAGGTCGGTAATATCGGTTTTTATGGCAAATAGTTTGTGAAGTCGGAGGATAGGATGACACTCTCCCCGTACCATAATCATTTCATTTCCATCCGGCTGCTTTATAATGTCTCTTTTCCTCGCCTGGAAGGTTTCCTGAATGGAAGTTGTGGGAAGTGTATACTTTGCATTTCCCACCCTTATATTCATTCCGTCTATAATTGCCAGAGTAAGAGGTATTTTCAGCGTAGTTATCGTGCCTGTTCCTTCTCCGCTGTCTACAGACACGGAACCTCCCACCGCTTCCAAGTTCTTAATCACCACGTCCATACCCACTCCCCGGCCGGAGAATTCCGTTACACTATCGTTGGTAGAAAATCCGGGGCGAAAAATCAGATTATAAATTTCCCTATCCGTCATTTCATTTTCCGGTTTGTTTAATATCCCTTGCTCCATTGACTTTTCTATAATTCTCGTTTTGTTAAGACCTTTGCCATCATCCCTGACAGTTACAAGAACTTCACTTCCGGCATTCTTAGCTTCCAATATTACCTGCCCTGCTCTTGGCTTACCGGCTGCTTCCCGAACCTCGGGCTCTTCAATGCCGTGATCCACGGCATTTCTGACCAGATGCATTAGGGGATCGGAGATATGCTCTATAATATTTTTATCTACTTCCGTTTCTTCTCCAAGCAACGTAAGTTCCACCTCTTTGCCAAGCTTCCTGCTCATATCCCTTACAATGCGATACATCTTGTGGAAAGTCACTGTTAAAGGTACCATTCGGATGGACATTACCATATCCTGCATTTCTCCGGTAATCTTTCTAAGCTGGCGGGCTGCTTTATAAAAACTATTTAGCTGCAGACTCTTAAGCTCTGGGTTTTGTGTAACCATTGCCTCTGCAATAACCATTTCCCCCATCAAATCCATTAATTTGTCCAATTTAAACACATCAACGCTAATAATGCTTTGATGTGTATTTCTGATTTCAGCCTGCCCATAGTCCGGATGCTCCTGCTCCTGTACTCTAGGAATTATTACAGGTGTTTCCTGAATGGTTGTATTCTGACTGGAAGCAAACCGAAGAGAGGCTTCTTCCTCTTCAAGTTGGACAATCTCCAAATCCCTTACAAATGCGGTTCCCGTAAAGAAATCATGAAGCTCCTTCAGACTTTTTTCGGTGCAAAGGGTTATTCGAAATCCCTGTTCCCGTATCACCTGTACGCTTTCATTATTTTCGATAATATCCGAAGGGTAACAGGCAAAATCATCTGTAATATCTTTTAAATTATGTATAATGGAATATGCCCGGATATTTTCCATTTCACACCCATCATCAAAATAAATGACTGCTTCATAAACTTTTGCAGCCGAAGTTTTAACAGCACTGCTGTGAGACAGATAGTACTGTTGTACTAAAGGAAGTTTTTCTTTCTCTTTGGATATAACTGCGTCATCTTTCTCAGCTTTAATAGAATCTAAGAAACTTTTGATATCTTCAATCAAATTCGAAGGATCCCCGTCAAGACTGTCCGCATTTTTTACTTTCTCCAACTCCAACTTAATAAAATCCACGCCTTCTAAAACCAAATCTGAAAGCAAGGCACAGTCCATATCTTGGGGCTTTTCCTCCCGGATGCAATAAAAGAGATCTTCCATAGCATGAGCCAAAGAAGCTATATTGTTATACAGCATCATGGCGGAAGAACCTTTAATGGTGTGCATAATTCGAAATATTTCATTAACTGCTTCCGGTGTAAAGCAGTTTACTTTTTCACTTGTCAATATTGACTCTTCAAGTTGTTCAACATTTTGCGTAGTTTCATATATGAATATGTCCAACATAGGTTCCTTTGAAAATCCGCTGTCCAATCTG
>NZ_DAMAUC010000003.1:102076-182847 GCF_032079385.1 Anaerocolumna sp. | reverse complement strand
GTTTCCGGTGAAATTTAAGTTGCTGAATTTTTGCTGTTATCTCACGGTTCATATTTAGCTACTTTTTAAGGCAGCTAAAATCTGAAAACAACAAAAAAATAATCTACTGTAGACAAAGAATACAGTAGATTATTTTTTAATTCATACTCCATTTTGTAGTATTTTATTATATTTTGTCAAAATTCCTTGAAACTTAGCTCGTTTTTTGAGTGAATATCTAATTTGCTATATACATTTCTAAGAATGGTTCTGACCGTAGTTTCCGATATATACAGTTTGCCCGCAATCTCCTTAGCACTAAACCTGTCTTTTGCAAGCTGTGCAATCTCTCTTTCCCTTGGTGTCAAAGGCGATTTTGTTTGAAGAAGCGCTTTCTTTATAATGCTTACCCCTTTCTTCTGACGTCTGCAAAGGGTTATTAAGTCCTCCAAAGCTTCTCCATTCTGACGGAATAAGTATCCGGGAGATTCCAAGAGAAACTCTTCCATACATTCCTGGTGCGCAAAGGGAAGATAGACTCTATCCTGTAAAGCCAGAGTAAGAGCTTCCTTAAGATGTCCCTGTGCTTCCTGATCATTTCCTGTATTACGTTTTGCTACGGCGAGAAATATATGTTGATGCACCTGGGGCAGAATATAATTAATTTCCTTGGCAGTATCCAGGACTTGCTGGGATATACCATATAGAACATTATACCGCTTTTCTATCAGCAAAAGCTGAGAATAAAGTATCTGTGCATAAGATATTGTAGGTGCATACAGTATTCTTTTCATGCTTTCCATGTCACAAAACCACTTAGCAACATTTTCTGTTGTGCCCAATATAAGACTCGTAACTGTCAGACACATATCAATCATGCGCAATACGGACAAACTGGAATTTTTCTTTGTATAGCCTCGGATATTATTTATTGAAGTAAAGTAGCCTTCCACATCACCCCGCAGAATTGCAATACGTGCAAATACCAATTCTGCACTGAGGCAAATATCAATCTGCTGGTGGCTGCGTGCTTCATAAAGTGCTTTATGGCATAAAATTTCAGCCTCGTCGTCTTTTCCCCTCATGAGCATTGCTTCTGCACGCAGGACGCTATTCGCACCATAGCCGTGTCCTCTTGTCAGCTTTAGGTAATAAGGCAGGCATTCATCCATATCCTGTAAAGTATCATCCAATTTACCGGTTTCACTCCAAAACATATTAAGAATGGAAGTACCTCCAAAAGTCCATGGCATATTCTTTACAATGATACAGCTGGGCCCACCCAGAATTTCTAAGGCTGCCCTTCTGCCTACGCTCATTTTCCGAATATCATTGTAAGCAATGAAAGAGGTCAGAAGCATATATTCACCTTTTAATCTCCTCAGCTCTTTCTGATCCAGTCCGGCCTGATTCTTATCAATCGCCGAACTAATCAAACGGCATAATTTTTGAAAGCTTTCCATTTCCCGATCAAACAGCATAGGATAAGCAAGCATCAACATGATAAAAGGGTATTTGCACAGAATTTCTTCCGGACATTCGTTAACCACTGCTATGACAAATTCTAATATATTTTTTTCTTTTTGATTAGCAAGATATTCTCCGTCAAAAGGTGTCGATAATATAGCCTCGAAATCCTTAATTCTGAAAAAGAACTGGGCTGCAAGATAGTACTGGGCATTCAAAGAGCAGGACTGTCCGGCCAAGTATAATATTCGTTTCTGAAAATCCTCTGATTGATGGTGATAGAAGCGGTTTCGCAGATAATCCTGCAATATACTGTGCATGCTGTAGATTCCATTATCAGGAAAGTAACGTATGAAATCGTTGGATTTTAACAACTCCTCAATTTCCTCCGGCAGTACCTCTTTTCCCATCATGATTGCCGCCTGCCGGGCGTTAAAACTATCCAGCACCGAAACCGAAAGTAAAAATTCTTTTTCTTCTAAGGTAAGCCTTTTCCAAATCGCCGCTTCCACCAAATGCTCAATGTCAGCGGTATAATCAAAAGAACCATTTTCCTCGAAGTTAATAATTTGCAGACGGATTGCAGATACCCACCCCTCCGTGCTCATAAATACACTCTCTAATTCCTCTTTGGTAAGCCGGATGCCTTCCATTTGGAATAGATTAGAGGTTCCTTCCCGGTCAAAGAAAAAATCGGATGCTTGAATTGTGTGTATATGAGTGTTATGTACCAAAAATTGTTGATTGGTCTCCAATTGCTGTGTAATAAATATCATATGAAGATTGGCATTTCCATGCAATGAAAAGACACTCATCAGTTCCCGGGGAATGTCACAATCTACAAGTTGATAATTATCAATTACTAAATAGGTTTCTTTCTGGCAGCAAAATTCCCTGAGGATTGCCGTCATATAGGAGAGGGTATCCAAGGTGGGCATCTCTAATTTTCTTAAATTAGCTGCAATTTCTTCGTTCACATTAGCCAAAAGCTCGCAAATACCCTGCCATGCCATAGAAGCCGGTTCACCCAGGCAAGTATACCAATACGCACAAGCGCCGGGAGGAAGATTACCATTTAAATACGCCTCCACAGCGGTAGTTTTTCCAAAACCATATGGTGCCTCCACAATAGTGAGAGGGTAATGTGGTATTTGGAAAAGCTGCTTTTTAAGTCTATGAGAGAAGTAATACATTCTCTTGCCTTTTGGTTTTTTACCCATTCGCTTTCCTCCAATTCCGGTTTGGGGGGAATATACCTTTATAATCCCAATTATTGGCATGAGAGGTTAACTCGCATTAGACTTCTGCGCAATTTACTGCTGCTGCGTATTCAAACACGCTTCTACAATTTTCATGTCCCACCGTACTCACAATTCGGTCCCGTGTACGGTATAACGTCACCACCTCTCTTAATTCCCCACTCTTTCCAGATTCCTTTATATTTAAATAATGCCCCTATAATATCTCTATTTTAATGAAACTATACTATAAAATATGGTAAATTTCAATATGTCAGGCCAACTTATTCGACATAAAGATACATATTTTGCATTTTTCTTTTATGATATAATTTTCAAAGGTAACCGTTCTGAATTGGACTATCAATGAGATTGAAACCTATATTTATCAAATAATTAGATTAATGAACCATGTAAGTATTTTATCCAATAGTCTTTGGTTTCAATATTAGTAAGTCTATCTAATACCTCTTCTTTTTTACAGCATATAAAACTATCAATTTCACCATCTGCACTATCTAACTCCTTCACATCCCCAAGATACCTAATTAAAAACATAGTCGTCTCCTGGGATGAAAAACCTATTTTAGAAGCGATTTCTTTTGCAAATTTAAAACAAAGTTTTTCTTTAAATATTTTTTCTATTTCATAGGTTCTACAACCGGTTTCTTCCCATATTTCCCTTTTCACGGCATCAAAATCATTTTCTCCTGCTTCCACTCCTCCCTTGACAAAATCCCATGAATCCATATGTATTTCCTTCACTTTTCCATCCATTATTTTAACTTTATGAACCAATAAATATTTGCCATCCTTATCATATATGATTGCACCAACTGCTTTTCTTTTCATAATGTTCCTCCTATTCAAAATATCAACTTTTGTCCATTCAATCATAAAATAACCCTCCATATCCGATAAGATTATTATATCAAATATGGAGGGTTATATGTAACTTTTCAGTGACCTAATATAAAATAAAGGTCCTGTCTTAGATTATGAATTTTTTCAATCATTGTCGGAAGAAAAAATAATAATATATTAGTTTTACTTGGAGTCTTGTCATTGTCAGGTTTTATACTGCTTTAACAGCCGTGTCAAGAAAAGAAAAAGGCGGCTATTGAAACACTTATCTTCTCTTAATAAGATTGGATAAAAATCCATAATTTACAATACCTTGGGTATACTATCTCTATGAGAATATACCTAAATTTCACGGATGATGTCTAGTCTAGTCATGTCATTTTTCAAAATCTTTGTCCTTTAAAGCGCTGGCGGTGGCATAAACCACACGCAAATCGTGAGGTGTGCAGATACGCAGTATACGTTCAATTTTACACAGCATCTCCTTATCACTGGTCTTTTCCGGGAAGAAAGCATTGTCAACCGAAAAATTTAGTGTAACAGCAATATTATAAAGTACCTCAACGGACGGCATTCTAGTTCCTGCCTCAATCTGCTTTACATGTACCGGCGTAATATTCAGTAACTCCGCCAGCTTTTCCTGTGTTAACCTGTTTTCCATGCGAGCATTTTTTATGGTAGTACCAAACTCTTTTCTATTTAACATGATATACTATGAGCCTCCTTTAGAGTAATCTTAAAGAATACATTCAGACTTGAAAATTATCTGAAAGAATATTAAAATATATTCTTATAGAATACCAACAAAATAATCACTTTATACATATCAATTAAATTTGATAAAAAAACCTATTCTTTAAAAATTCATTAACGACCTGAGAACAGGGAAAATAAAGGTTTTCATGAGTGTATGTATTATTCGATTTTTATTATGCTCTATAAACCTTTGCAATCATAAATCTCAGCATCCTGTAACAAGCTCAGGCTCGAAGTAGGAAAAATTTCCTATTCAATTTTTTAAAGAGTGGAACATTCTATACTTTAGAAAAAACCGCAGAAATCTCTGTGTTTCCAAGGAAGTAAGAGAAATAGAAAAAGTGACGCAGGAAACAGCCAATAAAAAAGTCCCGCATCTTGTTTGAGAAGTCTGAATGTTTATTGAGAAAGATAGTACTGTGGTAAGAAAATACAAGGAGAATTTCAATGAGACCTGAAACGCACTCTTTTACACCCCAAATGGTTTCAAATGTGATATTATCTCCCAGATGAAAAGGAGCAGTTAACATGATTTTTGAAAGCATGAGTCAAGCTATAGCATCTACGCAGATGCTTCAAAGATTTTATTCTGTCATCCGAATTAAGGATACAGGTAGTACAAAAATATTATACGACAGCGATAACTCAGACATGTCACATGAAAATCCTGTTTCTTTTACAGGTCAATACAATGCCGCACTCACAATCAGCGAGGATAATCATTCAATAGTACTTACAACTACCATTCCGGTATCTATTGGCGGCCGTTCATGCTATTTGGAATTGATACAACGTGCAGTAAATGATAATGAGGTAAGCCAGTCTGCATCTATGAAACATAAAAATATAATTCACCATATGCGTAAATTGGCTATTACGGACTCCCTTACCAGTCTTTACAATCGCAGATATATTTATGAGCAGCTTCCAATTGATTTAGCATGGGCTTTCCAGAATGATAATCCTATATCCGTTATCTATGCAGATATCGATTATTTTAAGGAAATTAACGATAAATATGGTCACATTGTAGGTGATTACATGCTGAAGGAAGTTGCGGATGTTTTACATCAGCAAGTACAAAGAAAAGATGGCTGGGCGGCACGGTATGGCGGTGACGAATTTCTTATCTGCCTGCCTTCTACTAACAAAACCAGCGCTGCCAGAATTGCAAACCGAATACGTAAGGCAGTGGAAGTCAAACAATTCATTATAGACTCCAATCATTTAAAAATGACTTGCAGTTTTGGTGTACAGACTATTTATAAGAAAAACGGTATAAACTCAGTTGATAAAGTAATAGAATTAGTGGATTGCAAATTATACCAGGCCAAAAATAAAGGAAGAAATAGAGTTGTTGTGTAAAATTATTCATATTGAAAAGCAGGTATAGCTATTAAATAAAATATCCTCTCACCAAGATCGAGAGGATATTATAGATATTTATCTGTATATGTCTAATATTCCACCCCTTTGTTAATAGGGTGGTTCACTATTTTGTAAAAAGAATTACATTAATATTTTTTTGGGAGCAGGTAATTCTTTTTCTCTATACTCTGGACTCTGTTCTTCCTTATTCCCTTCTTTGTGTTCCTTATTGGTTTGTAACAGTTCTCTTAATCTATGTTTAACCACCTAATTTATAAGTATTTCTATTGCCTGCAATAAAATCTGGATGAATTAAAACCATCGATTTCAGACATCCTAATATTTGATATAAATGATATTACTGGTATTTATAAGCCTTTCAAAATATATCAATCATTTCTTGTCAAATATCAGCGATGATTGTTCAGGTTACTTATCAATTTGAGATAGGAGATCGTGATGAATAAGATTGACATAAAAGGTAAACTAAGCATTTTTTCCACTACGTTAAAAGAAGTTTTTTTATCTTCACTACCTCTTGCTGGAATTATAATTATTGTTTGTGGTTTTATAGCCCCCTTAGACAGTATGTCTGATTATGTTAAATTAATCGTAGGCTATGTCAGTGTGGTTTTGGGACAAACATTGTTTTTAAATGGATTGAATATTAGTATCCTTCCTATAGGAAAGCTTGTAGGTGGATCACTGATTAAACTAAAAAAAGCAACTCTTATTATCTTTTTTGGATTTTTATTTGGCCTGCTGGCTACAGTGGCAGAACCTGCCTTAACCGTTTTAGCAAAACAGACAAATATGATTATGCCCATCATCAATCAAACTGTTTTTATCTGGATTATGGCAGTAGGCATTGGTATAATGGTAGGTTTTTCTCTCTTTAGAATTCTAAAAGATTTAAACATTAAAGTAGTCTTTGCTATATTGTATATCATAACTTTCTTAGTAATTATTATTGTTCCTGATGAATTTGTTGCATTAGCTTTTGATGGCAGCGGTGCAACTACCGGAGATATCTCCGTGCCCTTTATATTAGCATTGGGTATGGGTGTTTCTGTCACCATGTCTAAACATAAAAGTAATGATGATACGTTCGGTATTATTGGCTTGGCCTCTGTAGGTCCTATTCTTGCATTGGCTATCTACGGAATAATCCTTAACGCTCAATATAACGGCCTGCTTCCTGCTGAACAGATATATGACCCGGGTGCTGCGGTAAATATAAGTGAAATTCTTACCGGCAACCTATCAGGAGTGGCTTTGGCCCTTTTGCCGGTTATCATTGTATTTCTGCCCTTTCAATTTTTCTTGATTAAACAGCCCAAAAAAGAGTTTATGGATATTCTACTGGGAACTATTGTGGTATTTGCAGGCTTATTTATTTTTCTTTCAGGTATTGATTATGGATTTGCATTTGCAGGTAAATACATTGGAGAAGTCTTTTTAGATGTGTCTCGTCCTGAGTGGTTTAAATGGCTCCTTTTGATTATTGGTTTTATTCTGGGTGCCGCTATCACTTTATCAGAACCAGCTGTTACGGTACTGGGAGAGCAGCTTGAAGAATTAACCAACGGCCATATTCAAAAGATGACTATTCGTATGACACTTGCCATCGGTATTGGGTTCGCTTCTTTGCTTTCTATGGTAAAGATTTTAACTGAAATTCATATACTATGGTTTTTGATCCCACTCTATGCCATATCACTTATTTTGATGATATTTACACCAAAACTGTTTGTAGGGCTGGCCTTTGACTCTGGTGGTGTATCCGGAGGTGCTTTAACTTCTGCTTTCTTAACCCCTCTCACTCTTGGGGTAGCACAAGCTGTGGCGGCTACATCAAAAGCCGGTGGTCTATCCATCTTAGTTAATGGCTTTGGAATCATTGCATTTATTTCTGTAACTCCATTGATTGCTGTTCAATTTTTGGGTATAGTCTATGATATAGAAATTCATAAAACACAAAGATTACTGGAAGATGCTGAGATTGAAGATTTTGAAGAGCTGGCATTGCTTGCTGAGCACTTGGTTAAATTAAGAAATTACCCTGACGAGGAGACACCCGCCGAAAACAGGAACGATAAGCAAAACGAAGTTAACGTAGACAAATAGAAATCAGAACATAATATTATATAGGAGGGAGATAAAACCTTGACTAAGCTTGAACATGGTATCGATTTTTTAACCTTAATAGCAGGTAGGAAATATAAAGAAGGAATTTTAAAATTGTTATTGGACTCTGAATGTCATCTTATCGACGTAGTGTACGCCAAAGGTTCTGTCAAAAACGGGTATTTTAAAGATATGCTGGGACTTGTACCGGAGGAGAAGAAAGTTTTAATTACATGTTTAATTGCTGACAATCTTTCTTCCAAATTGTTGGATCAATTAGTAACAAAATTCAACTTTGATAAGCCAAATACAGGTGTTGCTTTTGTGGTTCCTGTTGATAAGTTATCATTATAATCTGAGGAGGAAGATAGAATATGAATTGTAATATGAAAGCATTGTATATTGTTGTTAATGCAGGATTTGCTGAAGAGATAGTTGAACTTCTTAGTTCGGAAGGTGCTGCCGGTGCCACTATAATAAATGCCCGTGGTATTAGTTCCTTCCACAAAGAAATCATGGGAATTAGTATAGATACTGAGAAAGAAATAATTTTAACTCTCACCGGCAACGAAACCGCTGACAAGATTATGGAATTCATAAAACAAAATACCGGCTTCAGATCAGCTGCCCATGGCATATGTTTTGCACTCCCTGTAACAAAGACCATCGGTCTTAGCCAGAGTATCTTGAATTCACCGGAAATAAATAAGTAGATATTAACATCTATATACTTCAGATTAGTGTAGGAGAACAATTGGTTTTTCCAAATCTATCAAGCTTATCAATCATCTATAAAACTGCCGTTTAGGCATATCAGGCCCAAGCGGCAGTTCTTTGGTAATTATTTAATATTTTTATCTTCTTATCCTATTTTTCTTTCGCTTATGAGTTTTATTTCCTATAACTTATCAGCCGTTATCATCCAAATCAATTTATCTATCTGTTTGCTTTTAATTCCAGCTGTAATAGGGATCTAACAATTAATTTTTCTTTCATTTAAAAATCAAACAAGCTTATTTGCCCAGTCTTTAAGGATTTTACTTTTCGGTTAGTTATAACGTCATCCTTATTAACAGCCCCGCAAAGTAACGGGGAATTAATATCATACCTTTTGATACTGTCTGCTACCCTGACATCATTAAAATTAGCATAACAATACTTACAGCCATTCCTACAAGTATTATAAGTTCCAACTTCAACACTTTCAAGACAGCCGCATTCTTTTCTCTGATTTTTATCTTTTTCACCTTGTAACTTATAACCAATAATTTTTTCTATTAATCTCTTATCTATACAGCATCCATGTTTTATTCCGGCATTCTGCAAGTTAATAACTTCGGCACAGGACTCAATATCCATTTGATTATTAGATGCTATCTTAGCCATATCCGCTGCTAATTCTAACATTTCCGATTCAGAAAAGGGCCTGATATTTAATTCTTCCATATTACGCTTTGTTTTCTCATACAAATCAATAAAACTTATTATTACTTTATCCGTATATCCTCTTAGCTTTTCTGATATTTCTTTGAAGGCTTTTACATGATATTCCATAGTATAATTACGATTTAATAAAATTGGGTCATATCTCCATATTACCTTTTCAGGACCTATCTTTTTAGATAAGTTCTGAAAAACAGAGATCATATGCTGTCGTTTGTCTGGTAAATTAAGTTCAACGTCCCTGCCGTAACCGGTAATTGTAAATTGAAAATAAAACTTATATGCCTTTAATTCATCCAGTCTATCCATCATATTCTCAGGATTTTTTGTCCAAAAAACAATACAGTCTACTACATCGGGGGATAAATCTATTTTACTTATTTGATGTGCATTCATAGGATTTCTTACATATAAAAATCCTTCTTTTATTCTATTATAAAACCAATCAGAATAATAGTTCGGAATATCTGTTCTTCGGCTAACACTCAATATCATGTTTATTCCCCTCCCGCTAATATATCTTGAAATGTGACTAGTATATCATTTTGGTGTAATAATATCAACAAAGCAGTCATGGCTTTTTACGAAACAGCAACCATGATTTCTTACGAAAAAACACAAAATCAGCAATAAAAAAACCCGCAAAATCAGCATTTATTGACTATCTGACTTTTAACTGATATAATGATAAATACAATCAATAAAAAAGGATGTGAGACAATGGACGAGAATCCTCGAAGTCGGTTAAGCGACCTCGCCCCCCAGTATAAAAACATAAATCGATTTGGTTGGCGTTTTTCGCGGGCTATTGTTCATTGCGCTTGTGTGTTAATGGACTAATTCAGCCTGTGTATAAAGTGCTGCCTCTCGGGCAGCTTTTTTGTTGTTTTTTTATGTTTTCACTGGGGAATCCTAAAATAAAGAAAGGAATGATTCCAGTGAATTTATTAAAAAGAAAAAATCAAAATAGTGAGATTCAAAAAAACAAATTTGACACCGAAGTAAAACTTCGTAACTTTGCCTTTATGACTACAGAGGAGCTCTTCTCCTATTTATCCGCTACCCAGAAGGGTCTTACAAAAGAGGAAGTTGAAAGCAGACAGGATGAATTCGGAAAAAATGTCATAACTGCAGGAAATAAGAACACAACCTTTCACCGACTGATGGAAGCAGTCATTAACCCTTTTAATATTATTTTACTTCTCATTACTGTTATTACGTATTTTACGGATGTAGTTTTATCCACCCGGCCTGATTACCTTACTGTTACTATTATTTTATCACTAGTGGTTCTGTCCAGTCTAGTAGCTTTTGTGCAAAGCCAGCGTTCCAACTCTGCTGCTGAAAAGCTTTCAAAGATGATCTCCAACAAGGCAGAAGCATGGAGGGATGGAAGGCTGGCCGAAATATTAATAGACGAAGTAGTTCCCGGTGATATTGTACGGCTTTCTGCAGGTGATATGCTGCCTGCGGATGTGCGTTTTTTAACAGCAAAGGATACATTTATTGCTCAGTCAGCTTTGACCGGCGAATCCAATCCAGTGGAAAAATTCAGTGACATAAGAAATCAACCCTCTGATGGATTGACAGACTTGTTAAACATTGGATTCATGGGTTCCAACGTTGTCAGCGGCAGTGCCACAGCTGTGGTGCTGGGAACCGGTAATTATACGTATTTTGGCTCCATGGCGAAAACGCTTTCCAGCGACAGGGCAAAAACCAGCTTTGAGCGAGGTGTTGGTTCTGTCAGCCGATTATTGGTTCGTATGATGCTGGTTATGGTGCCTGTTATATTTCTCATCAATGGATTTGCAAAAGGCGAATGGCCTAATGCCTTACTTTTTGCAATTAGCATTGCGGTTGGACTTACACCGGAAATGTTGCCGGTAATTATGACATCTACACTGGCTAAAGGTGCTGTCTCCATGTCAAAGCACAACGTAATTGTCCGCTCCCTTGGCGCAATTCAGACCTTTGGAGAAATGGATGTGCTTTGCACCGATAAAACCGGAACGTTAACAGAAGATAAAATTGTATTAGAAAGATATATGAACCTACATGGTAAGGATGATGCCCGTATCCTACGCCATGCCTACCTCAACAGCTATTTCCAGACTGGTCTTAAAAACCTGATTGATCTTGCTATAATCAATCGGGCTGAGCGGTACGGTCTGGAAGATATGCTGGGGAATTATAGCCGTGTGGATGAAATCCCCTTTGATTTCACTCGCCGTAGAATGAGTGTAGTTTTAACTGATAAAAATGGAAAACGACAGCTTATTACTAAGGGTGCTGTAGAAGAAATGATTGGTATCTCATCTTTTGTGGAGATGGACGGAAAGGTTTTACCCATGGATGAAGAAACCAAGCGAGCTGCCTTGGCGGTCTACGAAAAGCACAATGCTGACGGTCTTCGAATAATTGCAGTAGCTCAGAAAAATAAAGTTCCTGAAAGTGGTGCCTTTAGCGTTGCCGATGAAAAGGATATGGTTTTAATCGGATTTGTAGGCTTCCTTGATCCCCCTAAGAAAAGTGCCAAATCCGCAATTATTGCTCTCCGGGAACACGGAGTAAGAACAGTTGTTCTCACTGGGGACAGTGAAGGGGTAGCCGTAAAGGTTTGCGGCAAGGTAGGCGTAAATACCTCTCACTTATTGACAGGTCGTGACGTAGAACAGATGGATGATGCCAAATTGCTGGATGCTGTAAAAACATGTAATTTGTTTGCAAAATTGTCACCATCACAAAAAGAGCGGGTTGTAAAAGCTTTTCAAATTGCCGGGCACACAGTGGGCTATATGGGTGATGGCATTAATGATGCCCCAGCTCTGCGTCAAGCGGATGTAGGTATTTCCGTTGACAGTGCCGTAGATATTGCTAAGGAAACTGCCGACATTATTTTGTTGAAAAAGGATTTGATGGTACTTGAGGAAGGTGTTATCGAAGGCCGCCGAACATTTGGAAATATTGTAAAATATATTAAAATGGCGGCAAGCGGAAATTTCGGTAATATGATTTCGGTTATCGTTGCAAGCATATTTCTTCCATTCTTACCCATGCTTCCGGTACAGATATTAACCCAGAACCTGCTATGCGATTTCGCTCAAATGGGAATGGCCTTCGACAGTGTAGATGACGAATATGTTAAAAGGCCACGGAGATGGGAGACAAAATCCATTAAGTCATTTATGGCATATATGGGACCCCTTAGCTCTGTATTTGATATTTTATGCTTTGCAGTTATGTGGTGGTTGATTGGAGCAAAGACAGTTGAATTATCACCATTGTTTCAATGCGGATGGTTTGTATTCGGAACAGTTTCACAGGTATTGGTTATCCATATGATTCGTACATCTAAAATACCATTTTTACAAAGCAATCCGTCTTTGCCTCTGCTAGTATCCACTTTTACCGTTGCCTTCGTGGCAATTGCTATAGGATTCAGCAATTTTTCAATTGGTATTGACATGATGCCATTACCCTTTACCTTTATGCCATGGCTCGTGCTCATTCTGGCAGGATATTGTCTGTTTGCCCAATTAATTAAGAAAATATATGTAAGACGGCATGGAGAATGGCTATAAGTAATAAACATATTTTCCTGCTAATAACGCCCGGAGCGCCTGAGAGATACCAAATGCATTTCATTCTCAGGCTTGCCCTAAAGGGCTTTTTTTATGTCTAAGGAACTATGTTAGAAAGATAAACTTTAAAGGCTTATCTTTAACAATGATTCTTTCTGCCTAAAAAATTCGTACCAAGGATTCCAATGATAATCATAATTGCTCCTATTATATGATAACTTTCTAGCTCCTCATGTAAAAAGATAACTCCGGCAAGCATTGTAATTAGTGTTGATAAATTGGTGAATACGCTCATCTTCGTCGCATCTATTTTTGACAAAGAATAATTTGTTAACAGTGATGTTATTAGTGATGACAATATTCCCAAATATAGAATTGAAATCAGAAATAGGGGCTTTGTAAATGGTTTAAAATAATCAGCAAAAGTTCCTCTTATAATATAATCCCCTGCAGATATTGTGTTAAAACTTAAGAAACCAATAACAATCATAATATAGGTTAAATCAATTAGCCTATATCTTTTTGATGCTTTCCTTGCTAATACGTTATAACAAGCAGAGGAAAGTGCCGATAGCACAATCAAAGCAATTCCGATAAAGCTTCCGGACTTTAGCTCTATACCTTTCATAAGAAATATATAAATAACTCCGCACACTGATAGCAGCAGAGATATCTTTTGTAAGAAACTGATATTTTCTTTTAAGAAAACAGCCGCCAAAATCATGGTAAAGACAGGAACTGTAGCTTGAACAATACCAGCCTCAGAGGAAGATATATATACTAACCCAAAGGCTTGAAATGCAAAAAAGAGTGTTGGATAGAATAAGGCAAGGGGCAAAATGGAAAGTATATCTTTTCCCTTTATATTCAACTTTATCCACCCAAATAAAACCGGAATAGAGGCTGCAATAAATGATATTGTAAACCTATGTGCCAGAATATTCATAGGATTTGTTACCGTTAATGCTATCTTTGTAAAAAGAAAGGATAATCCTATAATAAGGGCGTATAGAATGGCGGCAAGATATGCCTTTGTGTTATTACTATTTTTCATATGTTAGTCTCCTTATTGGTTTTTCCTGAACCTGAATGAAGTTCAATATAATTTTAACTGTTTCTTTTTGTAATAGTATTTCATCAGTTCCATAGCCAAGTGTTATTATTATGTTATCAGCATTTTCCACTAATATTTTTCTCTTGTCTTTTTCCAAATAGTTCAAACACTCATTATGAGCAATTGCAAAAAGCCATGTTTTAATACTACTTTCTCCCCTAAAACTTTTTCTTCCTTTTATAACTTTTAAAAATACATTTTGTAAGATATCTTCTGTATCAAACGAATTTAAACACATTATATACACATAACGATACAAATCATTATAATAGCATTCATACAAACTTCCTACATCTTGCTCCAACATAACCCTCCCTCCTATGATAACCTTTAATTTACCCTTACATTATTAATGCTTTGAATCAGAATTGCAACTCGTTTCGTAGTTACCCAAATAAATTTAAAAATATATCTCTTTTAATAATTAGACTATATATCATACCTTTTCGTTACACTATATAAAAGTTTATTTGCGAAACTTTATTTTTGTAGTCTTTTTAATAATTTTTTGGCACACATGCACAAAACAGTAGGAAAATTAAATTCTCCTACTGTTTTTATAAATTTTATTATATTGTAATGTAATTTATTCTTATTGTCATGGATAGGTTTACTAAAGGTATACCACACAGTTTTCCTCTGCCGAACGGAAGATAGCCTCCATAATATGCATGACTTCCATAACCTCTTCCGGACGAACGAGAAGCTGTGCTCCTTCGTGGATACTGGCGCGGACATTGCGGTAAAAATCCCTAATATCAGCATGTACTTTAGGCAGCGGATATTTCTTTACTGTTTCATCAGTGCGGGGTGCCATGGTTTTAGTTAATCCTGCTGCGGTTACCACCGGTACAGCGTCACGTTTTTCCCAATCAGAAACCATAACGATTTCGCCCTTTAGCTCCCAGTCATGTATAACAGCGGTACCATTTTCCCCCTGAATATACCAGCGGGGCATGGAGATAAAATTGCTGGTACCCACCTCCACTAAAAAGGTTAATTGGTCGTCAAACTGAAAGCTGGCACGGAAACCGTCATCCACCGCTTCGTTGGTTACATTTGTCAACTGGGCATAGACACTTTGGGGTTTGCGATTGCCAAGCATCATGGTCATCTGATCCAGCAGGTGTACGCCCCAGTCCAGCACCATTCCCCCGCCATGCTCCTTTTGGTTGCGCCAGTCACTTGGTATCCCACGGGATCCATGAACACGGCTCTCAATATTAAATACCTTACCCATGGTTTGCTGTTCATACAGCTTTTTAATAATCAGGTAATCCTCATCCCAGCGGCGATTTTGATGTACCGTAAACAATACTCCCATCTTTTCTGAACAACGAATCATTTGTGCCAGTTCGTCACTGTTTAATGCCACAGGCTTTTCACAGACCACATGCTTTCCGGCACCCATAGCTGCAAGTGCAATAGGTAAATGGGTGTCATTTGGAGTGGCAATGGTTATGGCTTCCACCGATGAGTCCTCCAGTAATTCCTGTTGTGACCCATAGATATGAATTCCCTCCGCAGCTGCCGCTTCCCTGCGTACAGGGTCAATGTCCCAAGTACCGCATAAATTAACCTCATCAATACGGGAAAGGGTCTTGACATGCCAGCTCCCCATACCTCCATATCCAATTAATGCAATGTTAAGTTTTTTCTTCTCCATAGTATTATCTGCCCCCGATATTAATTCCACCACACTTGTGCAGGTTGATCGTCAATAATGATGTCCTTTAAGAATGCAACTGCTTTTTCCAGTCCTTCCTCAATAGACATAAAGGCATCCTCATGTTCAATGCTTATGGCTCCGTCATAGCCGATAAGACGCAAAGCAGAGACGATTTCTTTCCATTGGTCGGCATCGTGACCCCAACCCACTGTGCGGAACAGCCAGCTGCGATCTGACAGGTCACCGTAACTGCCGGTATCCAAGACACCATTTATATGTGTATTCACTATATCCACTTTAGTATCCTTGGCATGGAAATGGTAAATTGCTCCCTTTAGTGCCTTAATGGCTTCAGCGGGACGAATTCCCTGCCAAAATAGGTGACTGGGATCAAAGTTGGCACCAATAGCATTACCAACGGCTTCTCTTAAACGCAGCAATGTGGCAGTATTGTATACGCAAAAGCCGGGATGTAATTCCAAAGCAATTTTATTAACGCCGTAATTGGCTGCTTCAGCAGCTGCACCTTTCCAGAAAGGAATCAGCACCTCATTCCACTGATAGTCCAACACATGGCGGTAATCTGTGGGCCAGGAACAAGTTACCCAGTTAGGGTATTTAGCCCCCTCGTGGTCACCGGGACATCCGGAAAAGCTCACCACCGTATCCACACCTAATTTTTCCGCCAATTGCAGTGTCTGAGTAAAATCCCTGGCAGCTTGCTCACGGATATCTGCATTAGGATGTACATGGTTAGAATGGCAGCTTAATGCGCTAATCTCTAAATTATATTTTTTAAGCATATCCTTATAAGCCTGCAGTTTACTTTCACTTGAAAGTAATTCTTCCGGGTTGGAATGCTTATTACCCGGTGAACCACCTGTACCGATCTCTACTGCCTGTACCCCCAGGCTGCTCAGGTAACGGAATGCTTCTTCTGCGCTGCGATCATATAATGGAACTGTTAATACTCCTAATTTCATTGAAATCCTCCTTTTCAAGATTCTTATGAGCCATTTTTTATTTACTTAATTATTACTTTACACTGTCTTAAAACCGTGACTCATTTTTATATTCTTTAGTTTACTTGCACTTCACAACTTACTTTAAATTATCCAATAATTACAGATTCATAATATGTTTATAGCCTTTTTCTAAGCTTTGATAAGGTGATACCGCAAACTCCTCCTGCTCCAAGATGCAATGCTGTACACCATTTTCCAGTCCCTTGCGTATAATTCGGTTAAAGTCCAACACACCTTCGTCTAAATCCACACATTTCTTGCTTTCAAAATCAGCCATCTGCTTAATATGCAGCAAACGGATTCGTTCCTTTTGCTTCTCCATGTATTCTAATACATCTACACCTGCATAGGCGACCCAGTATACATCTAATTCCAGAACCACATCCCGTGGATCGGTCAATTGCAGAAGCAGATCCAGATGAGTCACACCATCCTCTGATTTAGTAAACTCATGAGCGTGGTTGTGGTAACCAAATATAAAGCCTGCACTACGCACAGCTTTTGCAATAGGTGCAAGCTGTTCTGCCAGTTTTTCTACATCCTGAGCAGTTTCAGGGGAATGATAAGGCACGATGATTGCCTGTGTCCCAATCTGCTGGTTATAACTCAGTTCTTCGTCTAAGTTATTCAACAATCGTTCCAGAGACACATGACTGCTAATGGATTTTAAGTCGTTTTCTTCCAGTAATTCGCGCATTTGACTGGCGGTCAGATTTCCATAGCCGGCAAACTCCACTCCGGTATAGCCAATTTGGGCAACTCTTTTTAATACCTCTGGAAAATTATCCTTAATCAGCTCCCTTACTGAATAGAGTTGAAGATTAAACTCTTTTATTAAACTCATATAATACCTCCTGCTTGTTTTACAGTATGATCTGACGTCCCTCTCTGGCAGATTGATAAATAGCATCCAGAATCTGTGTAACCACTGCAGCCTGTTCCGGCAGTACCACCAATTCACCTTCACCGCGAATGGCGTTGAGGAAAGTTTGCTGCTCTACTACTTCGGGAGTTGTTGCAGCACCGTCATAAAAAGCAACACCTCCGGCTTCCAGGTTAGGTTTTAGCTCATACAAGCGGTCATTTTTTGTTCCATTGATAGTCAGTCCATTTAGCATATCTGCACCGGCTTTAGTACCGCATAATACCGTTTTAGCCTCATGCACATCCAGTGAGTTAAGGGCCCAACTCGCTTCCAATGTGATGGTAGCTCCATCCTCCATAATGATAAATCCAAAGGCACTGTCCTCCACAGTAAACTTTTCAGGATCCCATGGTCCCCAGGCGTTGGCAGGCTGTGTCTCGCCGTTAAGTTTGTGATAAATGGTACCTACCACACTTTTTGGCTTGTAGTTATTCATCATCCAGAGGGTCAGATCCAGAGCATGAGTGCCTATATCAATTAGGGGACCCCCACCCTGCTCATATTCATTTAAAAATACTCCCCATGTAGGTACTGCACGGCGACGGATGGCTTTTGCTTTCGCATAATAAATATCACCCAGTTCACCATTTACACATTCCTGCTTAAGATAATTGCTGTCTCCCCTATATCGGTTTTGGTAACCAATAGTCAACAACTTATTGGTTTTCTTTGCTGTTTCCACCATCTCCATAGCCTGGGCATAGTTAATAGCCATTGGTTTTTCGCACATTACATGTTTACCCGCATTGAGTGCCGCCACAGTGATTTCACAATGAGAGCGGTTAGGTGTACAAACATAAACAGCATCCAAATCCAGTTTAATCAGTTCATGATAATCGGTAAATATTTTGGCATCCTCTGTGCCAAATTTTTTTGCTGCATCTTTAGCCCGTTGTTCAATAATATCGCAAAAGGCTACTATCTCCGCGCTGCCTTCCTTTTTGATAGATGGCAGATGCTTTCCGTTGGCAATACCGCCACAACCGATGATTCCTAGTTTTAATGTTTTCATATGTCTTCATCCTTTCATAGATTATGTTGGGAAATTAGATACTTGTAATCTTTTATAAATTAATTATAATATAAGTAAACAGCATTTGCTTGCCGTAAAGAACATATTTTATGCCATAATTAGCTACTATTCATTTTTAAAAAAGGAGGATTTAAATGCCCCAGCAGATGTATGATTACGAAATATCCCGCGACAGCCAGGCTCTTCCTTCCTTCTGGTATTCGCTGAACAACAACTGTGCGCCTCATTTTCACAGTGCTCTGGAACTTGTATACGTACGCAGCGGCACTATGGAGGCAACCTTAAATGGAAGATTTTACTGCATACAAGCCGGAGAATTGCTGCTAGTACCAAGCTATGCCGTACATCGGTATTGGACCTCCGCAAAGTCAGATACACTAGTTATGATTATTCCTCTTTCTTACATACCCGCCTTTCAAAAGGTACTGGCAGGAAAAAACTTTTCCTTATGCCATATTTCCGATAAGCCTTTAAATAAGGAGGTGGCCCGCTGTATGAGGCGTTGTTGCGAGCTGCAGCAAAAAGCCCCGGATTCCATGGCTACCAGAGGGTATATTCATGTGATTCTGGCTTTACTGACAGAAAATATCCCGCTGGAGGATAAGTCTGCAAAAGATGATGATGCTTTGGTTCGTAATATTCTTAGCTATCTTAACAATAATTACAAAAACTCACTGTCTCTTAAATCAATTGCTGAGGAATTCGGCTACAGCTCCAGCCGGTTTTCTCATATCTTTAACAAGCATGTAGGATGCAGTATCAATGAATATATCAACGCATTACGTTGCAGGCAGGTTGCCGGTATGCTTTTAGATGGTGAGGAATCCATTACCCAGGCCGCAATGGGTGCGGGCTTTAACAGTATGCGCACCTTCTACCGTGCTTTCATGCATGTATTTGGTGTAAGTCCAAGTAAATATGTGGATATATGTAAGGAAAATGATGCTTTAAGGCATACCCGTGGGGGATAATTCATTAGCGTTTCAGAACAGATGATCGTCCCTTTTTTCTGCAGGCCAGGGCACTCAAAGTTCTTACGATTACGATTGCGGGCTTTTCACTTTCCTGCAGGAAATCTTAAATCCCATTTTTTATTGAATCTCCGGCATCTGATACTTTAAACTTGTGTTATCCAATCAATATTTTTATGCAAAAAAGCCGGGCATTTTTTCGATGCCCGACTTAGATTTTGGTTATTCTATTTCTTTTACCGGTAACTTATATATATGGATACTTTTACAAAATATAGCCAGTGTGCCAACACCTCCCTGCCTAAACAAAGATATTGTTTAGGCAATGGGAAGATAGCAGATTACTTAAGTTTGATGCTGTCTTTAGTAATACTCTCATCAACCTTTTACTGATCCACTTAAACCTTCTACGTAATACTTCTGTGTTTTTAGGAACAGAAATGCAATAGGAATTGATATAATTACTGCTCCGGCAGCAAAGCTGCAGAACCATTGATCAATGTATTCCTTATCAAGCATCTGATAAAGCCCCACAGCCACTGTATAATATTGTTGATTCGACCCACAAAGGACTTTTGCCAGCATAAAGTCTTTAAAAGGACCGGCAAAGGACGTTAATAAAGTATAAACAACGATAGGTCTACTTAAGGGCATAATAATCTTTGTTAAAACTCTCCATTTATTTGCTCCATCTAAAAGTGCCGCTTCATCAAGTGCATAAGGAATGGTATCAAAAAAACCTTTTGCAATGTGATATCCACATCCGGCACCTCCGGCATAAACTGCTATCATAGCGACTCTTAACATTGGACCATTAGTCCAGCCAAACATTTTAAATATGTAGTACACTGCTATCATTGACATAAATCCTGGAAATAAATTTATGACCATCGCTGCATTCATAATTGCTCTTCTTGATCTGAACCGTAATCTGGATAAAGTAAATGCTACCGCAATTACAAAAAATGTGGAGATTAAGCAGCTAATGATTGCAATTAGAAAAGTATTCACAAGCATTTGAGGAAAATTAAAAACCGAAAAATCTGTAAATAGCTTCTTGTAATTATCCAAAGTAAAGCTGGTAGGAATAAATGTTGAGCTATAAGAGCCTTTGGTACCTCTAAAACTGGTTAGTATTACCCAAAAAACAGGTATCAGCCATACAAACGCTGTAATAGCTAAAATCACATGTGCCAATGATACAATTATTTTTTTCCTTAAAGGATATTTCTTAAAACTATTCATCGGAAGCCCTCCTCATTCTTATAAGATCCACTTAAACGGAAAGATACTAAAGAAGCAATTCCCAATGAAATAAACGTCATAATACCAATTACTGCCCCAACATCAAAATATTGATTTTCAATTGTCAATTTGTATAACCAGGTAATAAGTAAATCCGTTTTACCCGCTATTGATTCTACTGCTCTTGGATAACCTTGTGAGGTAAGAAAGATAACATTAAAATTATTTACATTACCTGCAAAAACAGTGATCAGGAAAGGCGTAGTTACAAATAGCATATAAGGCAATGTGATTTTTCTAAATATCATGGCAGGGCCAGCTCCATCTACCTTTGCGGAATCATATAGCTCGCTGGGGATATTTTGTAAAATTCCAGTAACCTGCAGCAAAGTATAAGGCACTCCCACCCAAATATTAATTAAAATAACTGTTATACGTGCCCAAGTTGTATTTGTAAAGAATGGCAGGGATTCTCTTGCTTCCAAAATACCCATGCTTCTTAGGAGTATATTGATAGCTCCTTCCGGCTGTAACATTTGCCTTAATATTAAAAGGGTTACAAAATGAGGAATTGCCACCGTCAGCACAAAACAAAAACGCCAGAACTTTTTAGCACGGATTTCTTTCCAGTTAATAAACATAGCAAGTATCATACCTATGAAATAGTTTGAAAAGGTAGCAAGTATTGCCCATACAATAGTCCATCCTAAAACAGACCAAAATGTTCTACCTAAACTACTTCCAAAGTTTATCATATTTTTAAAGTTCTTCAGACCGACCCAGTCAAACAGAACAAGCTTACTATTTTCAACACTATAATTAGTGAAAGCCATACTCATCATGAATATTAGTGGTAAGATAGTGAATATCAGTACTCCTGAAACCGGCAGAAATAGTAATGTTTTATGTAATTTACCATCAAACAATTCCCGAACTTCATCTCTGAAACTTGGTGGCTTTTTATTGTTTTTCACATATTCTTCTGCTTTATATGCATTAATTACGGATATACGCAATAAATTAAAAGCACATAATAGAATTGCCAAAGTTATAATTCCATATAGTAAAATTGTTAACGAGCGATCTCCATCCACATATTCATATATACTTTTTGCCTCATTCCAGATTTTATACTGTTCCACATCGCCAAGGGTAATCAATTTCTTAAGGTGAATCATACCTTCCTTTATCATAAACAGCAAAATAATAATCTCTGAAAACAAAAGCATAAAGCCCTTTACGAATTGCTTTCTTATAAAGCAGCCCAACCCAAATATTACGGATGACAGCCTCACAATAATGGAACCTTTTTTCCAAGCAGAAGTAAAACTACATTTAGTAGAGAATGACTTTTTCCTTACTTTCATTTATAATAACCTCTTTTTCTATTACTGTATACCTGAAGAATTAGCACTTACATTAAATGCTTCTGTTTTTGCTTTCGCATTATCATGAGTAATTACACCATCTCTTAATTCTGTTCCAAAGCTTTCTGCTGGTGTCCAAAAATATGACATTTCTGTAAAGTTAGATCTAGGCACAGCAATATTAGCAATTGTATAAGCATCTGCCTTTACCACAATGTCTGCCTGAATGTTTGCATCCTTCAACAAATCATTATAACAAGGTACATAGTTTCTCGTTTCATAATGGAGCTTCTGTCCCTCATATCCCCCAAGGTACATGGCTAATTCAATTGCAACTTCAGGATATTTGGTTGTTGATTTTACACCAATAGCTTTTGAGGAACCGAAAGGACTCATCTGAGTATCTGTTCCGTTAAGATTAAAGCTCGGTAATGCAGCAACTCCAAAATTGTCACCTAATATCTCCTTGGTTTGCTCAGCCTGCCAGGTACCACATAAATATGCATTTACATTGCCTTCACGCATCATTGCAATTGCATCAGCAGGTGTAGCCACTACCATATTAGGATTTGATACCAAATCTACTAAATAATCAGTGACAGCAACAGCATTATCGCCACCAAGATTTATTCCGGCATTCCTGTCTCTTCCATCCTCACCAAAGAAAGTACATCCGGCACCTAAATAAAATGCAGAAGAATAAAATCCGTCCGTTAATGGAATGGCTACTTTTCCTTTTTGCAGCATAGCCTCCAGAGATTTTACATCCTCCTCTGAAAATACACTTTTATCATAGTACATAAAAAATGTATTGGTGGTCATTGGAATACCATATACTCCACCATCTTCATACATCAAACCATCTACAAGAACCTTGGGATAATTTTCGTTGATACTGTCTAAATACTTGCCACCCAGCTGACTAAGGCTATTTGCCTGGCAAAGATTCTCAAGTCCGGTTGAAGAAAATAAAAAGACATCTGCAGCAGCATCAATATCTTGAGGTACTAATTTTTTAGCATCGGACTCCGTACAGACTCCATAAGTAAATGCAATGTCCCATTCAGGATGCTCTTCATTAAACTTATTGCACATTGTATTGAGCCATTCTCCATATTGCGGGTCTTGATCCTCTGATGGACCCCAAACACTTAATTTCACACTAGTAGGTTCAACATTCTCCGTTGAACTTATTGTTTCATTCGATGTTACATTATTATCCTTCGTTGTTTCTGCTTTTTTTGAGCAGCCTAGTAAAGTAGTTCCAACCATTGCCATCAACAATAAAGCTAAACCTCTTTTTCTCATATAAAATCCTCCAAATTTATATTTGCGAAACATTTCGCAAGCTATATAATATATTATCACGGTGATTATACTGTGTCAACAATTAATTATATTATTTTACTAATTTAATTTTAGTTATTGCAATATCCTTTGTATAATGTTACTATATACCTATATTAATGTTTCCGAAACTATATCGACCAATTAGATAGTTTCCGGAAACAATAACATATAATTACCAAAATAGAAAGAGAGCGACATATGCGAATTAATTATCATACCCACACAAGTCGGTGTTTACATGCACAAGGCTCAGAAGAAGATTACGTCCTTTCAGCCATTCGTTCAAAGGTAGATGTATTAGGTTTTTCAGATCATGCACCTTTTCCAGATAAAGACTTCGGACTGCGAATGTCTTATGACCAACTAAAAGCTTACACAAGTACAATTGATACTCTAGCCGTAAAATATTCCAAGGATATTAAACTGATAAAAGGATTGGAAATAGAATATCTTCCTGAATATAATCAATACTATGAAGAACTTTTAACCAAGGAAAAATTACAATATTTACTCTTAGGTGAGCATTTTTTTACAACTTCTCAGGGACACTTTAATATTTACAATGCAGATTCTACCGATATCTACATTGATTATGCCAAGGCCATAGCTTCAGCAATGAAAACAAAATATTTTAAAATGGTGGCACATCCTGATTTGTTTTTATTAAATCCCTTTCCATGGGATAAGAATTGCGAAACTGCATGTGATATAATAATTGGTGCCTCTATGGAAACAAATACTATCCTGGAATTTAACGCAAATGGTTTCAGGCGCGGGAAAACAGAATTTCCGGATGGAATCCGCTATCAATACCCACATCAGGCCTTCTGGAAAAAAGTTTCCCAAACTGATATCCCTGTCATAGTTGGCTCTGATTGCCATAACCCGGATCAAGTTTGGGATAGTACCGTAGAATATGCTTATAAAAAATTAAAAGATTATGGAATTTTACCAATCACTGTATTATAATTATTATAATCAACTTAAGATAAAATGAAATGAATAGTTCTGATTATAATGAATGAGGAGTTTCTACAAAAATGAATATAAGAGATATTGCCCAGTTAGCCAATGTAACACCTGGAACAGTTTCTAAAGTTTTAAATAATTATCCGGATATCAGTAGTTCAACAAGACAGCTTGTTCTTAAAATTATTGAAGAAAATCAATATAAGCCTAATTCCTATACACGTCAGCAGAAAGGCTTAGGTTCAAAACCTTCTATTGGACTAATAATCGAAGGCGTGGATAATTCTTTATATGATACATTAGAAGAAATATTATCCATACGTTTGCATAATGGAAATTACACTATAATGTCATATCATGATAACTATTTTGCACAGGATAAATCAGAGAAATTTGAGGAGCTGATTACTTATACTAACTCAAATAATCTAAATGGCATTATTTATATAGGTGGTAATTTCGAGCCCATACCCCACGACCGTTTTCTTGAACTTACATGCCCGATTGTATTTGTAAATACAGTTTTGCCCAATAATATGGAAGAAACGAATTATTCCAGTGTTCAGGTAAATCATTATGAAACTGCATATAACCAGATGTCCTATTTGATTAATAAAGGTCATAAAAATATATGTACACTGATATCTTCAAAAATTGATAATAGTGTTTATGGAATACGAGTAAAAGGATATGCCAATGCCTTAAAGGATAATCATCTGGAACATAACTTATCCTATATGGTTGAAGGAGAATACAATTATAAGAGCTCCTACGATGGTTTAGTAGATATATTAAAGAAGCATCCAGAAACTACCGCCATCTGTTGTGTTGCCGACATTGTATGCATTGCTGCCATTCGGGCTATTCATGATGTAGGAAAAGTTCCAGGAAAAGATATAGAAATCATTAGCTTTGATGGTCTTGAAGAAATTAATTATTTAGTACCTTCCATAACAACATTTGTTCAACCGGTCAAAGACCTTACCATTTGTATATATGACTTAATCATTGGTCTTATCAATCGTGAAAGAAGTCCGCAACATATTACGTTTCAAGCGAAACTGATTACCAATGAATCTTGTAAATAAAATATGAGCTGATTGGACGGCGTCACGGCAGGAACCAATAGCATGTATATTTTAATGCAAAGGTATTTTCTTTAGAAGATAACATATATTCTTAATATAAGCTTAAGTAAGGATATAAATATGATAATACATGTTGTGCAACCCGGAGAAACCATTGCCTCTATTGCAGAGCTTTATGACCTTTCTGTAGATCGGCTGATACTGGAAAATGAGATATCTACTCCCTCTACTCTTGCTATTGGCCAAACTATTGTAATTGTATACCCTTTATTAAACCATACCGTGCAAGAAGGAGATACCTTAGAAAGCATTGCAGAAATGTATCATGTTCCTTTGATGCAGATTTTGAGAAATAATCCTTATTTATCAAACAGAGGCAGGCTTTATCCTGGCGAAACCATTACAATAACCAATGATACAAATAAAATTGGCACAATATCAGTAGGGGGATATGTTTATTCCTATGTTAATAGAGACATCTTAAGAAAAACATTACCTTTCTTAACATTTCTTACGGTGTTTGATTATCGGGTGGATGCCAATGGAAACCTTAACGACCTTGACGATCAGGATATTGTAAACATGGCAAAAGAATACGGTGTATTTCCCATGATGTTAGTATCCACTTTATCCGAATATGGAGTTGGAAGCGAAGAGACCGCTTTTGCTATTCTGAATAATCCGGATATACAGGATCGTATGATTGATAATATTGTAGCTACTATTAAGGCAAAGGGATATTATGGTCTGAATCAATATTTTCAGTATATATTTCCTGAAACAAAAAATCTGATACAAGAGTTTATTATAAAAATGAGCACACGATTAAAAAGCGAAGGCTTGCGATATACAATCACTGTAACACCGAGAGTGAATATTGAACGAACGGAAATAACTTATGAAACTATTGATTATTCCGTCATATCAGAATATGTTGACGCGATACTGCTGTTATCTTATGATTGGGGATACTCTTATGGACCACCGGCTTCTGCAACTCCGATTAATATTGTAAGTGAAATAATTAATCAGATTATAAAGATTGTACCCTCTAATAAATTGGTAGTTGGAATGCCTGTAATTGGTTATGACTGGGAACTTCCCTATATTCCCGGGCATACCGTAGCAAATGCAATCACATTTGACATGGCAATTCAAATTGCTGTAGATAACGGAGTGCCTATACAATATAATGAAATAGCGGCAGCACCTTACTTTTTTTATTACAATGTAGATGATACGCTGCACAATGTATGGTTTAAGGATGCCAGAAGCATAGAAAGAATAACCGGGCTAATACCAGAATATGGGCTGCAAGGAGTATCTGTATGGAATAATATGTACTTTTTCGCCCAGATGTGGCTTGTAATAAATAATCTGTATGATATAGAGAAATTAGAATTTTGATAAAAAGTGTTCGAAAAAAATCTCTGTCGGATAATGTATTGGTATACAATAATTACAAAGGCTGGTAGCTGCTTTAAGCTTTTCCAGCCTTTGTACTACAACTCATAGATGTGAGCCAAGGACAAAATTTGTGTAGACGATAAGACATCAACACAGAGTTTATTCACTTCTGAGTGCTGAAACCGGATCTTTTCTAGCCGCTTTTTTCGCAGGAATAAAACCTCCAATTAATGTAAGGATTACACTTAACGCTATTAGAATAACTGCACTAATCACTGGCAATGTTGCATTTACCTCCGAAGTACCTAAAAGAGATCGAAGAAGTGCATTACAGGGAATTAGAATTAAGCAGGATATACCAACACCTAGTGTACCAGATAATAATCCTACGATTCCAGTTTCTGCATTGAACACCTGTGAAATATTGTGTTTTGACGCTCCGATTGCACGTAGAATACCAATTTCCTTTGTACGTTCCAGAACAGAAATATAGGTAATAATACCAATCATAATAGAAGAAACAATCAACGATACTGCCACGAATGCGATTAAAACATATGAAATCACATTAATAATAGTTGTTATAGAGGACGTCATTATAGCGACAAAATCTGTATACGTAATTTGATATGCTTCTTCCACTGAGGAGTTATACTCCGTAATAAAATCTGCAATAGCCTCCTTTGCTTCAAAAGTGTCTGCATAGATACTAATGGAAGAAGGAGCGTCTAAACTAACAAAGCCAAATGCACTCATATTACTGTCATAACTTCCCACTGAAATATAATTATCATATAGCATTAAAAATACTTCATCATCTGCCGATGCAAAATATTCATCTGCCATAGCAGCTAATTGTACTTCTCCTAAACTTGCAATTCCTTGCAATTGCTCCGGATTATCAGCAAACATCTTGCTGGCAAGTTCACTCCATAATTTAGCCTTATCCGAAACACCCAATTTTTCAATATAATTCTTAGCATCTGCTACTCGTGCAGCATCTTCCTCAGGTGCAAACTCCATACCGTTTAAGACATTCACTGCTTTATTTGCCAACTGAGCTGCTACAACCTCACTATTATTGGCATAGTCGATGATGTAATCTGTTAATGCATTGGTGTATCCAATGGCACTGGTTATATTCGCATTCTTTGCATCTTCCATTGGACGAATGACACCTGTAACATGTAATTTGATTGCATCCTTTAACATGGTTTCCAGTTTTAGTTTATCACCTTTTACACTGTGAAATGTTCCATCTTCATTTTTCACATAATAGTCACAGGCCGGTATGAGATAAAATTCTTGTTGACTGATCTCATCGTAATTATAATGAAAGGTCTCCACTTCAAACTCTTCTCCAGTTTCAATACTTTTCATAATTGCATCATATTGTTCCGTTGGAATAAGGCCAAGTGCATAAAGTGCCGTTGTTGGAATTTCATTATTTTGATCTAATACCAGTACTACCTCATCATAATTTTGAGGCCATGCTCCATATAGTAAATCATAACTATCCTTCACCACGCCGCTTACCAAATCACCCTCTGTTCCTGGAAGCATTTCTCCAAAGGTTTCGGAAGAACCCATACCTCCAGCAGGTACCATACTCCTCATACTATCTTGAAACTGTCCCAGAGCACCAGGTGTACTTGAAGATTCAGGTTTTAGAGAAAACGCATTGGTATTGGTGTCGATTATTGTATCATCCGCATTCTTTGCATATACATCAAATGCCACATCGTATGAATATTTTACACCATTTTTACCAAGCTGCTCTCTAATTTTATTATTTTCATCATCCAAATACTTTTTAAATTCCGTCAGATTATTCTCTGTAAAACTAGATGTTAACCGATTCACCATTTCTAAAGAACTACTATTGGAATAAACGGAGTCTAAATCATGTGAGACTTCTTCTTTTATACGACCTCCCATCATCTCCTCACCCATAATGCTGCTCAAATCTATAGACTGAGCTTCAATTGTTATGGGATAGGAAGCCATCGTATCTCTTTGAATATTCTCTATATACTCATTAACCCCATTAGAAAAGGCTAAAATCAAGGCAATTCCTATAATACCAATAGAACCGGCAAATGCAGTTAGGAAAGTTCTCCCTTTTTTGGCCCGTAAATTGTTAAAACTTAGAGATAAGGATGTTTTAATCTTCATTGAGGTTTTTCCCATATTTTTATGCACTGCTTTGGGAGCATCTTCTGGATTGACCTGAAATGGTTTCGTATCTCCGACAATATTCCCATCCTTTAATTTTACAATTCGTGTAGCATATTTTTCTGCCAGTTCCGGATTATGGGTTACCATGATTACAAGGCGGTCTTTTGCTACTTCTTTCAGTAAATCCATAACTTGAACACTGGTTTCAGTATCCAATGCCCCGGTTGGCTCATCTGCTAGTAAAATTTCCGGATTATTTACTAAGGCTCTTGCGATGGCAACACGCTGCATTTGTCCACCAGAAAGCTGGCTTGGTTTTTTATGAAGCTGTGTCCCAAGGCCAACTTTCTCAAGAGCTTCCTTGGCCCGCTCCTTGCGTTCCCTCTTGGAGATTCCCGATATAGTAAGTGCCAATTCCACATTAGATAGTATAGTCTGATGAGGAATTAAGTTGTAACTTTGGAACACAAATCCAATGGTATGATTGCGGTATGAATCCCAGTCTCTATCCTTGTATTTTTGTGTAGATATATTATTAATTATCAAATCACCAGAATCATATTGATCCAGTCCGCCTATGATGTTTAATAATGTGGTTTTTCCTGACCCGCTCGGGCCTAGAATGGCAACAAATTCGTTATCACGAAAATTTAGATTTACTTTATTAAGTGCTGTTTGCACCAAATCACCAGTTATATACTGTTTCGATATTTCTTTAATTTGTAACATATAATCTGTCCCTCCTATTTACGCTGCATCGAATTGACTATTATACAGGTCTGCATAGAATCCGCCTTGTTCCATTAATTCATTATGGCTTCCGCTCTCTATGATATCCCCATCTTTCATAACAAGAATCAAATCCGCATTTTTAATTGTTGACAGCCTATGGGCAATAATAAATGAAGTGCGTCCTTTCATTAACTCATCCATGGCATTTTGAATAATTAACTCTGTACGGGTATCTACAGAACTTGTGGCCTCATCAAGAATTAACATTGGCCGGTCCGCAATCATAGCTCTCGCTATTGTAAGTTGTTGCTTTTGTCCTGCCGATAGACTCAATTGATCATTTAACACCGTATCATATCCATGTGGAAGGGTACGTATAAAATGATGCAGCCCAACTGCTTTACATGCTTCTTCTAACCTTTGCTCAGAAACATTTTCTGTACAATATACCAGATTTTCACGTACTGTGCCTTCAAAAACCCAGGTATCTTGAAGTACCATACAGAATTGTTCATGAACCTCCTCACGTGGTAACTGATGAATTGGAATATTATCAATCTTTATTGTACCACTTTGTATTTCATGAAAACGCATTAAAAGATTTACAATGGTAGTTTTCCCTGCTCCAGTTGGACCAACAATCGCAACTTTTTGACCTGGCTTGGTAGAAATCGAGAAATTATTAATAATTGTTTTATCTGACCCTTCATAGGCAAAAAGTACATGTTCAAAATCAACCTTACCTTGTACATTGTCAAGCTTTCTTGTCTTTGCTGACTCATCTTCCATTTCTTCTGCTTCAAGGAATTCAAACACACGCTCTCCTGCTGCTGCAGCCGTTTGTAAAGACTGGGCAGCTTGGGCAAGCTGACTTAATGGTTGTGTAAAATATCTTACATATAATATAAAAGCCACGATTACTCCAAAGGAAATGGTTTTATTCATTACAAGAACAGCACCAACTACGCAAACTGCCACATAACCGAAGTTACCGATAAAGGACATCAGAGGCATCATTAATCCGGATAAACATTGTGCCATAAAATTACTTTCCCGAAGTTCATTATTTAAAGAAACAAATTTTTTTCGTGCCTTTGCTTCACCATTATAAGCTTTTACAATAGTATGTCCAGCATAAATTTCTTCAATATGTCCATTGATTTCACCTAGATGCTGCTGCTGGCGTACAAAGTATTTTTGTGATTTTCCCATTATAAGCATCATCAGTACAAATCCAATAAAAGTTGCAACAATTGCTGTAATTGTCATGATTACATTAGTCTTTAACATCATAACCAAAGACCCCACTAATAGAGTAATTGCAGAAACCAATGTCCCCACACTTTGATTTAGAGACTGCCCAATAGTATCTACATCATTGGTCACACGAGACAGCACATCTCCTGTTGTTGTATTATTATAGAACCACATGGGCAAACGATTAATCTTAACAGAAATATCTCCACGTAACTGTTTCGATACATTTTGTGTAATAGTCGCCATCACCATACCTTGTATTAATGACAGCAGAAAACTAAGTCCATAAAATGTAACTAATGTCAAACCAATTCTGGCAACACCATCTAAATCAATTCCTGTCACAATTCCTTTTGTAATCAAATCGGTAAGTTCTGATAATTTGTCAGGACCAATTAGGGTTAACACAGTACCCATGACTACGCAAAGCAATGCAATTATCATAACTGACCAATATTTTTTACAATATTGAATTAACTTTACCCATGTCGTTTTAAATTCTTTGGCTTTCTCACCACCGCCGCCCATGCCTGGCCCCGGTGGTCCCATTTGTTTTTTATGATTAGATTGCCCTAATTTATATTCTTCCTTTTGACTCACGCTAACTCCTCCTTCGATAATTGTGAATACGCAATTTGTTGATACACTTCACATGTTTTCATCAATAGTTCATGTGTACCAATTCCCACTACCCCTCCTTCATCAAGTACCACAATCTTATCTGCATCACGAACGGTTCCAATACGCTGTGCTACAACCAGTTTGGTAGCATCCGGGCACTCACGTTTTAATGCATCACGTAATTTACGGTCTGTCTTATAATCCAGTGCTGAGAAGGAATCATCAAAGATAAATATCTCCGGATGTCTGCAAATGGCCCGGGCAATGGATACTCTTTGTTTTTGTCCACCAGATAAATTAGCACCACCTTGGGCTACAAAGCTATCATAGCTATCTTCTTTTGCTTCTACAAATTCAGCTGCCTGGGCAGTGCTAACTGCCTCTATAATATCAGTGGCAAGAAATCCGTCTTTCCCATTATCTCCAAAGGCAACATTGGATTTGATGGTTCCTCCAAATAACGTTGCTTTTTGGGATACATACCCGATTTTATTACGAAGTGCGTATTGGCTGTATTCCTTCACATTAATTCCGTCTACTAAAACTTCCCCTTCTGTTACATCATAAAAACGTGGTATTAAATTCACTACCGTACTTTTACCACATCCAGTGGAACCGATAAATGCCACCGTTTCCCCCTTTTTTGCAGTAAAATTTATATTACGTATCACATATCCTTCTGCATCCGGATATTTAAAACTTACATTTTTGAATTCCACTTCGCCTTTACATTTTGTTTTTGAAGATGTAATCTGCCCATCCAGGATAGTTGGTTCTGTATCTAATACTTCCAGAATACGTTTTCCGGAAACAGAAGCACGGGGTAACATAATAAAAATCATAATCAGCATCATAAATGCCATAACTACCTGCATTGCATAAGAGGAGAAGACAATCATATCTGAAAATAAAGTCATTCTCTCCATCATACTGGCTTCTTGAATCAGAATCGCTCCCACCCAGTAAATTGCTAAGGATAAACCGCTCATTATTAACTGGATACTAGGCAGCATCATAGCCATTACATGGTTGGCATATAAATTGGTTCCAGTTAATTCTGTATTTGCCTTTTCAAATTTACGGCCCTGATATTCTTCTGCGTTATATGCACGAACAACCCGAAGACCAGTAAGATTCTCTCTGGTTACCCGGTTTAGATCATCCGTTAAACTTTGAAGCCGCTTAAACTTAGGCATTGCTAAAATGACACAACAGCCAACAATTACTACCAGGGACAATACCGCAAGTGCTGTTGTCAATGTCCATTGCCAGCTCTTACCACGAATTTTCATTATTGCCCATACTGCTAGAATAGGTGCTTTAATCATAGCCTGTAAGCCCATTACCACAACCATTTGCACCTGTGTAATATCGTTGGTGGATCTTGTAATCAGACTGGATGTAGAAAATCTATTGATTTCTTCCATGGTAAAGGACTGTACCTTATCAAATAAATTCCCTCTTAATCTGGCACCGAAGTTAGAAGCAACTTTTGCGGCTAACGCAGCAACAATGACGGATCCAACAAGGCTTCCCAGCGCACATAGTAACATCTTTCCTCCCGCAGTTAAGATTTCAGCCATTGTGCTGCCTTCAGTCTGCACCAACATTGTAATTTCACTCATATAATCTGGTAATTTAAGATCCAACCATACCTGCGCTATAATAAAGACAAGGCTGATTCCAATAAATGACCATTCTTTTTTTGTTAAATTTTTAAATAATTTAATCATATGATTCCCCTTTCTGTAAGCAAGGGATATCATATCCCATAAAGAGAAACTGAAACTAAACTAATCAAACATTTATATTAGGACATAAAAAAAGAGCAACTGTCCTAAAACAATTACCCTAATCAATAAATTATGACACTCTATTTGGTAAAATAACAGAAAATTTTGTTTGCTCCTTTGAGCTATATACATCAATTTTCCCTTTATGAAGTTCTACAATCCGTTTTGCAATGGACAAACCAATTCCCGTACCTTCCGAGGCATGAGAGGTATCCCCTTGCCAAAACTTATCATAAACACGCTTAATTTCCTCCTGACTCATCTCTGGTCCATGGTTAATGACGGATACAGTAAACAAATCATGTTCTTCTATCAATTCAATCTCAATCTCACTATGCCTTGGTGAAAACTTAATGGAATTATCCAAAATATTAATCCAAACTTGCTTTAATAATTCTTCACATGCTTCAATATAATATTCATTAAATTCCACTGTAATGGAGATTCCTTTTTGCATCCATTTATTCTCCAACATTAACACACTGTTTCGCAATTGCTCCGAGAGATTAAACCTCGAAATATCCGTTAGAATACTTTGATACTCCACTTTGGTCAAATTAAGTACATTGGTTGCCATCTCAGAAAGTCTGGTAGATTCCTCCACAATAATATTTAAATACTCCTTTTGCTTTTCTTTCGAGATGGTATCTCTTTGTAATAACTTAGCAAACCCACAGATTGACACAATTGGTGTTTTAAATTCATGGGAAAAATTATTGACAAAATCAGAACGAAGCATCTCTGTATTTTCCAGTTCTTCTGCAAGTGTATTAAAGCTATTGGATATACCCTTGGCAACGGATACATGTCCTAAATCAATTCGTGTTTGATACTTTCCATTGGCTAATTGATTCATACCATGAATGATTGTATTGATTGGCTTTAAGGGTATACGGCTTAAAATAATAGCAACTACGGTCCCGGTTAATATACTGGCAGATGCAAACCATATAGTTGGGATCCAAATATTTGGCGCGTTAAGGCTATTAATGAATTGTAGTTTATTTAACACTACCACAAAAACACCTACAATTATCATAGTAATCACCAATATCACAAAAACCAAAATAGCAAATACTAACGTCAATATCACTGGTGGTGGATTTTTCAGCCTTTTATGCTTCCTTATGAACTTTATCATACCAGATTCACCGCCTTATACCCTAGTCCCCGTACCGATTCAATTCTAAATTCCGGCCAACCTTCAAATCTCCTTCGTAACCGGCCAACATGTACAGTTACAGTTTCCCAGCCCGAGTCACTTTCTGTCCCCCAGATTTCATCCATAAGCTGAATCCTTGTAAATATCTTACCCGGATAAGATAACAATTTAAATAGAAGCTGAAATTCCTTTTGCGGAAGCACTTGTGTTTCTCCCTCTCGTGTTACAGACAGTGAATCTTCATCCAGTACTACATTTCCTATCATTATTTTTCGTTCACTTGTAATTTTAGCACGACGTAACAGGGCTTTTATGTGTAGTACCATTTCCTCTGCATCCACTGGCTTTGTCATAAAATCATCGGTTCCCACCTGAAATCCTTTTTTTCGATCAACAGGAAGCTGCTTCGCCGAAACCATTAATATGGGAAGTTCACTTTGTACGCTGCGTAAAATCTCTGTTAATTCGTAGCCATCCATCTTCGGCATCATAATATCTAACACGATTAAATCAATGTGAGTTGTATCTAAAACTTCCAAAGCTTCCACTCCATTGGAAGCGGTAAATACGATATACTGTTCTTCTTCTAATACTGCTTTCATAAATCTTCTCGTATTTTTGTCATCCTCTACAACAAGAATATGAACCATGGTCATCACCTCGAGTTTATTATAACATATTTTTGTAAACTCATTCTAAACAAATTATATAAAACAGCGTCATTAATCCAAGGAGTTTACAAAAAATAATATATACTCTCAATATCCCCTATTTTTACTTTAGATATTGCTTCTTTACCATACTTATGTAAGTTCGAATGTTCCTCTTCCATAAAACACAGCATAAAGCAGTACGCAGACTGCAATGGCTGCATAAGTTGTTTTGCGATACTCGCCGGCATATTCCAATACTTTTTAAACAAGTTATTTACCTTTATATTTTAAAATATTTGTCTGCACACGCCATAGGGAAGACACACCGGCACCTCCAGCACCGGATGCCGGATCACTTCCGCCTCCACGTCAAAAACCTCCCTGAGCGTTTCCGGTGTTATGACCTCTTCTGGTGTACCAGCACAGTGCTTGTTTCCATCCTTGATGGCTACAAGATAATCAGAGAACATAACAGCGTGGTTCAGGTCATGCAGAACCATGACAATCGTTACGCTCTGCTCAACATTCAACTTCCTTAGCAGCTGGAGTATCTCCAGTTGATGGGAAATATCCAGATAGGTAGTAGGCTCATCCAGAAACAGAATATCCGTCTTTTGCGCCAGTGCCATGGCGATCCAACCGCGCTGCCGTTGTCCCCCAGAAAGCTGATCCATTTCCCTGTTTGCCAGTTCTGTCATATTGGTACACGACAAAGCCCAGTGAATCACTTCCATGTCTTTTTGTGTCATTCCGGACATCTTCGAACGATAGGGGAAGCGCCCGTATTCCACCAAATCCCGAACGGTTATCCCCGCGGGGATCTGTGCACTTTGAGGCAACAGCGCCAGCTTTTGCGCTACCAGCTTTGTCGGCATGCTGTGAATGGATTCTCCCTCCAGATACACAGCACCACCTGATGGAGCGATTATCCTTGATATGGTTTTGAGAATCGTAGATTTACCGGAGCCATTTGAGCCAATCAACGTTGTAATTTGTCCTGACGGGATTTCAAGGTCGAAATTATGAAAAACAGGGATACTGCTATAACCCGCGGACAGTTTGTTTGCTATTATACAAGCTTGCATAACGTTTCACCTCCTTAGGGCTGTTTGCGAAGCAGGTACAGAAAATAAGGTGCAGCCAGAACAGAAATCATGATGCCCACAGGTATTTCAATGTGCTGAAATAAGGAGCGTCCCATAGTATCAGCCAGTAGCAGGAAAAGCCCTCCCATCAGCATAGAAGCCGGAAGAAGATAGCGATGGCGAGCGCCTACAAGCCTTCTCGCCATATGAGGCGCTACAAGACCAACAAATCCAATTCCTCCACTGACTGAAATACAGCTGGCTGCCAGTGCAACTGCGATAATCAGAAGGGTTCTGCGTTCCTTTTCTACTTGAACCCCCAGCGCCAATGAGGCTTCCTCGCCAAGGAGAAGCAGATCCAGAACATTCATCCTTCCAAACAGCAGGGGCATCAGTATCAATAGGTACGGGATCAGCGCCTTGACCTGATGCCAGCTGCTGCCCCAGATGTTCCCCGCCAGCCATCTGGCCACCAACTGATAGCTGCTATTATCCATATCTGCACCCATAATCAGCATCAAAGCAGAAAAACCGGCGGTAAGACCAATCCCCCCCAATAACATGTAATCAGGTCTTACCTTGCCATTCCTTTTGGAAAAACCATATAACAGCGCCGCAACGAAAAGCCCTCCCGCCATAGCAAACAACGGTTGATAGATCATCGTGCTAACATGCAGGGATGGAAAAAGTGACAGGAACAGCATTACCGAAAATCCGGCACCGGCGTTGATGCCCAGAATGCCCGGATCGGCCAGCGGGTTTTCTGTTACTGCCTGCAGCGTACATCCGGACAGAGCCAAGCCTATCCCACACAAGACAGCCAGAACGATGCGTGGCAGCCGAATTTGCAGCAGCACAACCGATGATTCGGGGCTGTCTGGGTTCACAAGACTTGTCAAAACATCAGCATATGGTATTTTCAGATACCCACAGTTTATAGAGAACAGAACCTCTGCGCAAACGACTGTCAGAAGTAGCCATGGCAGCAGCCGCTGCTTGTTTTGTTTGTTCATATGGCGGCTCCTTTTTTTCGATAGGTCAGCGCTAGAAATACCGGAACACCGATTGCCGATACCAGTGCGCCTACAGGAGTGTCAAAAGGCGCATGGATGGTGCGGGCTGCCACATCGGCAAGCACCAGCAATATCGCCCCCAAAAGTGCTGATGCCGGCAAAACCCTGCGGTAATCCGCTCCCACCAGCAGACGGGCCGAGTGCGGCACAATCAGTCCCAAGAACGAAATCCCGCCCACCAGCGATACGCTTGCGCCTGCTAAAATCAGGACAACCGCTATCCCGGTCAGACGGACTGCCCATAAATTCAACCCAAGTCCTGCGGCGCTTTCTTCGCCCAGCGCCAATACCGACAACTTTTCAGAAAGAAGCACGCCTGCAAACGCTGCTCCCATAATCCAGGGAGTGGTTACGATCAGCTGTGTCCACGAAATGCCGGACAGGCTGCCCGCTGTCCAAAAAGAGAGGTCTTTGGATATACCAAAGGTAAGCGAGATTCCCTGACTAAGGGCGGTTAATAGCGCTGAAACAGCGGAGCCGGCTAAAACCAGCCGGATGGCCCCAGACTTATGATTGCCTATGCCTAAGCCATATACCATCAGAACGGCCAAGGCCGCACCGAGAAATGCCGAAAACATCGTGCCAAAAACCGATATAGACGGTAAAAGAACGGCAGTAAGTGCAACAAAGAATCCCGCCCCGGCATTAATTCCCAAAAGCCCAGCATCGGCCAAAGGATTTCCCGTAACACCCTGCATAATAGCCCCTGCAAGGGCAAAGGCTGTCCCGGTAAAGCAGGCAGCCAATGCTCTTGGCATACGCATTTCCAGCATAATCCTTCCTATCTCGGAAGGGTTATGCGGATGAGCAAGTGTTTGAAGTAATGTTTTAAAGTTCCCTCCGGCAACGCCTATGCTTACGGAAAGTAGGATGGACAACAACAATACAATGAGCATCAAAAGGATTGAAAACGCATATCCCTCTTTTGTGTGAACCCACTGCCGGAATCTGGTTGTGGTTTTAAAGGAAGTCCACTCTTTAAACAATTTATTCTTCATCGACATTTGTGTGGTTAATAATGGCATTCGCCATTTTCTCCATGTAAAGCAATTTCCCGCTGGGTGTGTATGACATATTGTACTGTGCGTTATTCAGTCCATAGTATACATTGCCGTTTTGTACTGCGTTCAGGTTCTGCCAGATGGGATTGTTCGCTGTATCGCCAAGTTTTCCGTCATCACTAAAGTAGAAAACATGATCTGCGTCAATCTTTGATAAATACTCAGCATCCACAACTTCGCCCCAAACATCCTTAGGTACACCTGCTGACGGCTTCAGCTTCAATTCGCTAAAAACAAGATCGCCGGGACCTGCTGTCCGGTAAACATAATAGGAACCAAAGTGCACCGAATTTGCCTCAATGACCGCAAAAGATTCATTGCCGACAGCTTCCTTTATCTGTGCGGCAAATGCAGCTGCCTTTGCATCATAGTCCTCAAGCCACTTGGATACGATATCTTCCTTGCCAAACCATTCACCCAGCTGTTGGAAACGTCCACGCCAATTTACAAAGTTGATATCGTCGTCTAACATGACCGTAGGTGCAATTCCCTGAAGCTGCTCGTACACCTTTTCATGCCGAATGTTCATAATGATAAGATCAGGTTTTAATCCGGCAATCTTTTCAAGGTTTAAATCCATGATTCCGGCATAGTTCCCGACTACCTCAACCCTATTTTCACTAAAGTAGTCCTGTAGGTAATCCGGCACTGTCACACCATCATACATGCTGGTGTTGGCCGATCCAATGAACGGAATTCCCATAATGATCAGCTTGTCCGCTGATCCGGAGACATCCACAACGCGCTGAGGGTTGGCTGGAATTTCAATTGTCCCCTTCATATCCTCAACTATTATTGTAGTATCAACTGGGCTGACTACTTCGGTGGACTGTGTTGTTAGCTGCCCGTTTTTTTCCGAACTGCTGGTTGAGCAGGCAGACATGAACACTGCCAGTATAAAACAAATTGGAATAATAAGTTTTTTCTTCACGTTGATCCTCCTTTTTGTAATAAAATTTATGTTCATTTAGTTAGCCTTGACTAACCTTGATAAGTGTAATGGATTAAAGATTGCTTTTCTACCCCTGGACGGATTTTTTTTGCCCCAAAACGGAGAATAGCGGTGCTCTGATAATTTTTAGAAATGTAAAGAATTCCTTCCATACATCGTAAAAGAAACTTTATATTGACAAGTTAGACTCAACTAACTAAAATAGATACATTAGCTAACTATAAAAAGCATAAAATATTGTTAATACTTTCCTGTCCTTGTGCCGAACGGGAAACATTAAGGAGTGAATGATAAAATGTCTTACTTACCGCTAAAGTATGAAGATTCAAATATTTTCCCCCAAAAAAGTATAGCTGTACGCCCTAATGTATATATCATGGTATCTGGCGGTATACTGCAAAATAAAATTCAAAGAAAAGCAGAGACGACTGCTCCTATCTTTGAATTATGTTATAGCCGAAAGAATTCCATGTACGGAGAAGTGGATCGGACACCGATTGAACTTCGACCAGGATATGCATCACTTGGTTTTTTGGGACAGGCCATATGCCATTCAGAGTACGACAAAGGAGATGATATCAAGTTATATTCAATTTGGGTCAGCCCCAGTACGTTTGATGATTTTTGTGAAGCAGTTTATGGAAAAAGCAACGTAGGATTTCGTTCATTTCAAAAGGGAGCCTATTATTGTTGTGATTTTAAAAACGATGCGCAGGAAGAAAGCATTATCAATAAATTGGATTCATGCTTTGCGAAGGGACCAGATAAACTAAATAGGCTTTTACTGGAAAGCTATATTTTAGAATTGTTGTCTATAAATTTAGAAAGACTGCTCTGTAAGGATTCTTTTGAGAATCGCTTTAATGAAATTTCTAGATCTGATATGGAACGACTGACTGATGCCCGCGAGGTACTGTTAAACCGATTAGAAACCCCTCCCACTCTACTAGAATTGTCACGCATAGTCCAGATGAATGATTACAAATTGAAACGTTTTTTTAAACTGTACTTTGGAAAAACTGTCTATGAATTTATTCGGGAGCAACGGCTGGAAAAAGCTTTTTCTTTGCTTCAGGGAGGAAATTATAATGTGAGCCAAACTGCCTTTGCAGTGGGATACACAAATATAAGTCACTTCTCAAGCGCGTTTCAAAAAAGGTTTGGAATAACTCCGCGCGCTCTTATGAAAACGGGACGTTTCATCACATCAAAAAGTATAAATTAACTTGATACTTAACCATCAAGGACATATCGACAGAACCGTACGTGAAAGTCTCCTTTCATACGGCTCTTATCATTCTTCAGATTCCCTGTCAATGGGGACACCCTACTCTTGGCTATGTGCTTGGCACTACTAGCCCGCACTCGGGACTTTCGCACATTACAATTGAGGACGTGAAAGATAACTCTCTCATGTCCTCAATTGTAATGTGCTGCAATAATCTTTTATCCAATAATTTAACTCAACAAGACTATGGATTCCACATGTCTTGAACGGTCAAAAATAATGATGTCTTGGTCTAATGGGATTAAAACAGCAGTTCCATTTGTTCCATCTCTTCCACCTTACCTTGGGAAGCGTGAATGGTAGGTATGAATTTTTCTCCCTTAATATGTTCTCCCTTCAGATATTGTATATCCTTTTGCAGACCGGAGTTCATTAAATTCAAGACATAGATATTGTCAAAACGGTTATAGATGGATTCACCACCCAGACCAGAAAGACAAATTAATTGTGTATTATTTTCTTTGCTACATCCGTTAATGGTTTTAGTAAATGTGCGCATTGGTTTGAGCAAAAGGATGTCCATTACTAAGACCTTACCTTCCACCCTCTCCAGCAAGTGGCTCCTTAATAACCCTTTTATAGATTACAACTGCTCGTAATATTTCGGTCAATTCATTTATTTGACTTTCATAAAGCTCAATCGTCTTATGGGGAGGCATAAGCTCCACTGAAACCGATGATATTTCTTTCGGAGACAAGTCCTTAAACGGTTTGCTCCTCCAAGGCTTGGATACCAATAGCAAAGACAATGTAAGTACGATAATTATTGCAATTATCCATTTCTTTTTCATAACCAGCCCTCTTCCCATTATAAAAATTCCCTCATTCAAGAACGACAAATTTCTGTTTTTCTGCCTGTTATATAAACAACCTTTGCACAAACGTTATTTGAAAAATTATGATTTGTCAGTACTAGTCATAATTTAATTATACCACTAGCGGGTGCTTTAACACCCACTTTTTACATTTTAGAACAAAAAAGGAGCCGTTGCTCCATAATTGATTACTATTCAGTTATTTTGCAACAGCCCCTTTTTTAAATAATTTCCCCATTTTCTGTTTTACGTTTTTGACTTAAACCATATATTTGATATGCATAGTTATAATTATTTACAAAAGAAATTCTTTGTTTTCCCTCCAGCATAGGCAGTGAAGTGATCGATGCTGTATTTAAGAGTCCATTTAACAAATTCTTCTCTTTATTGGTTGCATGGACTTTGTTCTTCACACTTTCTGTATAAGCTGTTTTAGACGATGGTCCATCACAAACGGTTTCATGAAACCCTATTTCTCCATCTTTTGTTATAGAAACTAATTGTGACATACTTATAACCGATTCAGGATCAATGGATGCATTCACCCGTATATCGTCATCAAAATACTTTTTAATTTTTGCAACTATCTGTTTAGCATAGTCTGGATCCTGTTCCATCTTCTTCTGAACATCAGGATGAATAAGTACAACATGTTGGCCATTTGGTACTTTTTCCAATTCACTCTGAACCCAAGGTTCATACCCCGTAGAATATTGTGTTTTAGGTTTCCATGATTTTAGATCATTTATTGTCTTTTCACCTATATTGTCACCATATAACTTGGAAGTAGGAAAATCCAACCGATTAAAATATGTAAACTGGGATGCATCTAATACCTGATATTTTAAACCAGGATATAGTTCTTTTAAGCTCTGCTCTGCATTAACAAATCTTTCTACTTCTCCTGTTTGTTGAGCAGCTGCAGAACCTAAAATCTCTTTAAAGTCAAGTGTCGATGGCAAAATGTTGTTGACATCTTGCGCATAATTGAACAGATTGAAATAGTTAAGTGCTTCAATACTTTGTATACTCATCTTGTTTTCTCCCAATAATAATTATAATTTCCCTTCTAGCCTAACCAATTACATATTATATGGTATATCGTCATATGCATTTATTTCTTTAGAGTATATCTAGCTGATATTTATCCGCCTGTAAATGATACAGTCTCGAATATTCACCATTCAATGCCATTAGCTCTTTATGAGTACTTTCTTCTGTAATCATGCCACCCTGCAGAATCATTATACGGTCTGCCAAATGGACAGCAGAAAGGCGATGGGATGTATCAACTATCTAAATTTAAATACTTGAAGTTTTTCTGATCCACTCATTTACATTAACATAAATATTACCTTATTTCTCTGCAGCAGGCAAATACTTTCAGAATGCCTTGGATGTACCAGCTACAATAGATTTGTCACCTTTATTTGTCTAAGGCAAATCAATGACATCATATGCTATCTTCCAGCTTCCGTTACCATTTATCATATAAAACTGGATTATGCTATAGTAGATTACTCCACATATTCCAGAAATATCTTTTCTTGAAAGCCTCCTCTTGCATCTGCTTTTTCTTTCCGCTTTGCTTCTAATTCTTTAATGGTATAGCCTCGTGCCTGACAGATAGAATATAATACTTCCAGTACATCTGCCATTTCTTCCAAGTTTTTGTCTTCTTTATATTCATTTACTTCTTCACTCAGCTTTTTATCAAGTTCAGCAACATATTCTTCCTCTGACAGCACATGACAAACGACTTTTCTTCCGTCCTGTTCAATTATTTCAGGTATTTTATCCCTTACCAGTTTATTATACTTTTTCAATTGTATACCCCTTCTTTCCCGGTGTCCATATTTCGTGATAACCATTACATTTTGCCCAATAATATATTAATCGTAATTTTTCATTTTTATAGGATGAAGAAATCTGGCTTGCATTTTGCTCGATTATCATATCATTTCTCTGAATCAGATTTTCTACGTAAACGCCAGGTGTTAACCGATCAGATTTCTTCAAATTACATTGCGGACAAGAAAGAACCATATTCCATAGGTTATCATCTTTTATGAATGACCATGGAATAAAATGATCCACATGGATTTCTCCCGGTTTTAATTCTTTGCCACAGTAAAAACATTCATGTTCCTCAAATTCTTCAAACAGGATCTTCCGGTAAATTGATAAATCACTTCGTAAAGTAATAGAATCCAAATTATTTAACAGATTTTTAGTTGAGGATTCCTCATTTACCTTTTCCAAATACTTTGCCCATTCAAAATAGTTCATCTTCTCAAGAATCTTTTTATGTTTTGTCATAAATGCATAGACAAGTGGGTTTAGCTGTATGTACTCAGACTTTTTTGAGAATGAATATAATGTATCATCGGAATCTCGAAAAAGTGCCCCTACCACATTTTCCTTGCATTTCATCTTTACCTTATGGCATATGGATACTTTCAGGTCATCCGCTAATGCTTCAAAACTTACATCAGCAATTATTTCCTGACGATGTAGTGAATCTTTTAGGATTCTCTCTAAAGCTGTTTCTCTTCCATCTTTTGTTTTTGCTTTCTGCCTAAGATGATGTTTCAAAACCAGATTCCAGTAAATTTCAGTAAATTTGTAAAATAACTGGTCAAAAGTCAATACTAAATTATCATCTGCATTATATAAACTATCTAAGATAGATTTGAAAAAACCGTATTTATAGCTTGTATCATGAGAGACTTTGTTGGAAAACATACCGCTGAAGATAGACCAAAGCTTATCTTCGCTAAGCTGTTGTTTTATGTAGAACCCTTCTTTTAAGTCATAGCCAGCCATAGTTTTTCCTTTCATATTAGAAATTAATATGTATTATTTTTTATCTAATTGTATTCTACATATACTCATATTATAAAAATTGATAATTTTTCTATATGATATTATTCAATGTTAATAATGTATTGCAATTTATATAAATCAAAAAGGGAAGCAAGGGATTCCCCCAACTCCATATATTATTACAATCTCTTAATCACTTTCAAATCATTTATTTATCATACACTCCGCATTTGATTTTTATGCCTTCTTTTCCCACGATAAACCTGAATGAGCTTTAGCCGGTTTGCTTCTGATATTACCGACGATGTCTTAGTGGCAAGATAACATCACGTAAAATCTGTGGATAAATTTCTTCACGAAGCTTTTTGTTATACTTTATTTTATTCGGTAAAGGATTTGAGGAATTCTTTTTATATACCTCGTAATTCTGAGAACTTGTAAGCTGAGTCTCCCCTACTTGCTTATCGCGTTTTTCCCTATAGTTTTCAAGATAAAACTTTAATTCTTCATATCCTACAAACCATTCATCAGAAACTTTTCTAATAGTATCATCAATAGTTTGCTCTATCATATCATTTAAGACGCCTAGAACGCTCTTATTTTCAAACCTCGCTGCATTCATTTGAATCTCAAACCACAGCTGCATCATAACGTTGCCTAATTGGGGATTGCGAGTACTTAAATCATTAATGTATTTATCAATTTCCTCACGACTTTTTTCTTTCATTGGCTGTGCAGCATAATTAAAGCTCTCTTCTTCTGCAACTTTTGACATAATAGTGTCATCTCTTGGTGGCATGCCATATACATTATCAACTGAAATGTATTCACTCGCAATAGGTATAAAGGATTGCATCAAAGATATAATATATTCATAATTAACATCATCAGTACGAATTGATGTTAACTCATACTCAATATTCAAAATACTATTGTCTTCATCATCTCTATTTTCCTTTAGTTCTTCAAGGATATTAATATAATGACCATAATATTCTTCTATTTCCTTTTCGGTAATTTGAAATTCTACAGACAGGATTTCACTCTTATATTCTGAATAAACCTGTATTGAAGTAAACCATTTATCAAGTTCTTGAAATGCTTTTGCAAAGCTCTTCTTTTCCTCTTTTGTTTTTAAGCTTGATACATCTTCAGGTTCTGTTGCAAGGTTTCTTAATTTATCAATACTCTTTTTAAATTCTTCCTTGGCTTCTTCAAAAGTTGGTGCTAAAACGAAATCTTCCCCGCCATTTGAATATAGCAATAGTGCAGCATCAACTTCTTTTTTATAGATTGATGGCGTTCTGAATGTTACAATCTGTCCATACGTCTTCCTCTTATCATAAAGTCGATTAGTTCTTGAGAAGGTTTGAATAATATCATATAGTTGCTGCGGCGGTCTATCGATAAATACCGTAGATAAGCATGGAGCATCAAACCCGGTAAGCATACGGTCCCTGACAATTACAATATCTAACTGATTTGAGCGAAGTTGATAGTACTCCTCTTTTCTTGCCATTCTCTTAGTTATATCAGCATTGTATGCCTTAATATTCTCTATAGACCATTTAGTACCGAATTCGGCATTATAATCTTTGATTGATTCTTTCATTTTATCTTGATTTAGTGAACTATCTTCTTCATTTTCTGAAACAGTATATGTTACTGCTACTTTTGGGAAATCTGGCAATACCCTTTTTACTTTTTCATCAATTTGAACAATCCCTCCGTCTTTATCAACAAGCTCACCGTTCTTTAACATTTTAAATAATTCATAGTACTTTTGTGCTTGTTTGATGGAAGATGTAGTTAGTATAGCATTATAGGTTCGCCCCACTCCATTGTCAAATCCTAGCTTTTTACGAGATTTATTTACAATTGACTTTATTACCTCTATCATGTGTTCTTGATTTTCGTACACACTTGACGGAATTAATTTTTCTTTTTCATCAGACTCCAAATCACATGGATTCTTACCTGCGGCTTGCTTTACAATATCATCTAACGTTTCTTCACTTAAAGTGTGCTTATACTCGACTTGAAAACCTAAAACTGCTTTGTCATCAATAGCTTCCTTCACAGTATAATTATGTAGCTCCTTGCCATATTGCCCTTTAGTAGTAGCTGGTAAATCTCCTAATGTTTTTTTCTTATTTTCTGCAAAAATTGGTGTACCTGTAAAGCCATACCACAGGGAAGATTTAAAGAAAGTCTCAATTTTTCTCTTTTGCTGTGGCGAGACTGCACGATGACATTCATCGACAACAAAAGCTATTTTCAACTTACTTATGCGATCAATTTTCTTTATATTCTTATCTGTTTTTCTCCATATTTCAAACCGATTTAACATAGTATTTATTTTTTGCTTTGTAGTCACTATCATAGTTTGATCCTGTGAATAAAGCCTCTCAATCAAGTTATTTGTATTATTTGTTTCGTCAACGTCAATAACATCATTTTCTGCATATGATGTAAATGCTTCTGTTGTTTGCTGATCTAAGTCTGTTCTGTCCACCACAAATATAGTTTTTTCAATTGCAGGGATCTGAAGTAAGTTTCTGGCAACTTTATACGATGTTAACGTCTTTCCTGAACCTGTTGTATGCCATATATATCCTGACTCTTGCCTTTTACTGGCTTCTCTCACAGCTTCTATGGCATGAATTTGGTAGGGACGTAGCAAAATTACACTCTTTTTATCGCTATCCAGCACAGAATATTGAAGCACCATATTATGAGCAGCGGGAATAGATAATACATCCTCTGCAAACTCTAAATATTCCGTTACTGGCTTATTGTTTTCGTCCACCCATTTTGTTAAAAACCTTGAATTCATTTTAAGACTTGAAGCTATATATCGAGACTCACTTCCATTGCTGATAACAAACATCTGTAGCGTAGAGAATATTCCCTTGTATTTATCCTCTTTCATATATTTATCTATTTGATAAAACGCTTCCATATAGCCGTGCTTTCGACTCTTCAACTCAATTTGAATCATGGGCAATCCATTTATTAATAAAGTTACATCAAATCTACGGTCTTGGTCTTCAAATATTATTTTATCCCGCTTCACCTGATGTACTACTTGATATACCGTGTCACCACCTGCAACTGCATCACGCCTTCCCACAATCAAAGGAATTCTGCCAAGACTAGCATCCTCCCTAGTAAGAATAATTTTATATATACCATTTTCACCTGCAAGCCACTTTCCGGCATCATAAGGTGTATTAAATCCTGAAACAAAGTTTTTGATTTGTTCAAATTCTTGATCTGTAATCGGATTACCATCTAAAGCACTCAAGTTTTTATCCGTAAGAATCTTACGAAAATTATCCCATAATTTGTTTTCGCTATTTAAATCTTTTCTATATTCCCATTGCACATATCCTGATGCACTATTTCCAGTAGCAAGCTGATTAATTAATAACTTTTCCATTTCCGTCTCTTGTTCAAAATTCATTCGTGCCAATTCAGTGCCTCCCACTTATTATTTTATTTAACTCCGTATATGATTTTCAGCTATAGTTGCTAGGTAATTTACATACCATATTTCGAATTTGCAATCTGAACTTCCGCATCAGATTTGCTTGTAGTAAAACTATTCTTGATAACGGTTCTTACACTATCAACAGCTTCTGTCTGTATTTTATCATAGTCATATCTTTTCCTCAATCAGAATATAGGTATATCACTTGGATAGTATCTTAAACTTCCTTTATTGGTATAGGAGTAACTATAAAATTAGGCATTATAGAAATCATTATCGCTTGGGAACAGCGTAAGATACATGATGTTTTTATAGAGCGATCTGAAAGGTCAGGAGATGGGGAATTAATATCAGTAACAATTAATTCAGGAGTAGTAAAATCCGCTGATTTAGATAGGCATGACAGTTCAAGCGATGACAAATCAAATTATAAAAAAGTTGAAATTGGTGACATCGCATATAACTCTATGCGTATGTGGCAAGGGGCAAGTGGATATTCGCCGTATAGCGGTATTTTAAGTCCTGCGTACACTGTAATTACTCCAAATGAAGGTATTAATTCAGAATTTTTTGCTTATCAATTCAAACAATATAACATGATACAAACTTTCAAAAGAAACTCTCAAGGGTTAACATCTGATACTTGGAATTTAAAATTTTCTGCACTTGGTTCCATTAAGATTAATGTACCTAGCTTTGAAGAACAAACTAAGATTGCTGAGTTCTTAAAATGTTCAGATACCCTCATCACCCTTCATCAGCGAAAATTAGATAGGCTAAAGCAGATGAAACAGGGATACTTGCAGCAAATGTTTCCGAAGAATGGAGAAAGTGTACCTAGATTGCGTTTCGCTGATTTTTATGGTGAATGGGAACAGCGTAAGTTGGGGGAAGTAGCAGAATTTAACCCCAAATCAATACTTCCAGATAAATTTGAGTATGTCGATTTAGAATCTGTTATTGAAACAAATTTGATTAGCCATAGAACAGAAACAAAAGAATCAGCACCATCAAGAGCTCAACGTTTGGCGAGAAAAGGAGATGTTTTCTATCAGACTGTGCGACCATATCAAAAGAATAACTATCTATTTAATTTATCTTATAATAACTATGTTTTTTCAACGGGATACACACAAATGCGGCCATATGTAGACAGTAATTTTTTACTGGGCCGACTTCAAGAAGAACGTTTTGTTAAAAATGTTCTTGATAGATGTACAGGAACAAGCTACCCTGCAATTAACTCAAATGACCTTGCTGATATTGAAATAAAAGTACCAGTTATTAAAAAAGAACAGATACAAATAGGTTTATTATTTATGAATCTGGATCACCTTATTACTCTTCATCAATCAATGTTAGATAGACTAAAATCACTCAAAAAGGTCTATTTGCAAAAAATGTTCACATAGTACTAATATGAAAAAGGCACAAAATAAGTGCCTTTTTCGTACTAACTAATACATCAGCGCCGATAGGTGTCGCATAATCTTATCATTATCTTGATTTTCAAGTTCACGAATAATATGTAAATAAGTTTCTTGTGTTGTAGACATACTGGAATGCCCTAACCTTCTAGCAACGCTGGCAATGGAAACACCTGCAAAAAGAAGTAGAGAAGCGTGGGTATGACGTAAACCATGAATTGTTATATTTGAAATATCTGCTTTGCTACAAAGTGTTTGCAATCGATTGTTTACTGTCGAGTTAAAAACACGTCCTTTTACAAAAATGGGTTTGTCATTTGGCATGTGTTTTATAAGTCCTGAGAAATGCATCGCAGTTTGCCAATCTAACTGAATTTTCCTTTTTGATGATTTGTTTTTAGTTGGTTGAAATCCTCCTTTAAGAGATTTATAGTTCCAAGTTTTTCCAATTGTTATTTTTTGAGTTGAAAAATCGAAATCATCAGGTGTAAGCGCCAAAGCCTCTGAAAAGCGCATACCTGTTTTTACTATTAAAAAAATGAACCAATCCCAATTAATCTCATTAGCTAGATTTAATTGCTTGAGCAAAGCTTGTACTTCAAACTGATTTAAAAATTTTGGCTTTTTCTCTTTAGGTATTTTACCTTTAACAATCACTTTTCGAGTTGGATCTTGTTCGATCATCCCCTCCTCTATTGCATCAAGAATAGCTCCTTTTAACTGATGATGAAAGTCCATAGTTGTCTGCTTTTCATGAGTGAGTGCATAGTCGTTCAGTAACTTTTGATAAGTTTTTCGAGTTAAATCATGAACTTTTAAGTCAGGTGCTAACTCTATGATCCGTTGCTTGCTCATATAATATTTTTTTAAGGTAACAGACCGAATTGCACCAACCTTATAAAGTTCAATCCACTCTCCAAAATATTCATGAAATAATTGTGATGTTTTTTTCTTTCTTGCCATGTAAAAAACCTCCTAATAATATTTAGCGAATATATCACAATTATCTATTATTAAGAATTTTTTCTAAATTGAAAAGAGGTTAGGTAAACATTTTTTGCAAATAAGCCTTTTTGAGTAATTTAAACTTATCCAATTGTGCTTGTTGAAAGATTATAGTCTTATCTATTAGATCGAAAAAAGCTCCAATTTTTTGTTGCTCTTCCATAGAAGGGTATGAGCAATTAATTTTTTCAATGGAAGATTTAGATAAACTTGGAACACCGGTTGATTCGTCCATTTTTTTCCACCCAATATTTTGAGATAATGAAAATAAAAACTTTAAGTCGTTATTAGGCATAGATGTCATATAAAATAAAGTATCGACAGTCCAAAATGGAGCTTTCAAATATTGGGGGTTATCTATTGTTCCTTTTCGACCAATTCCAATACCATCAATATCTGATAATTTATCATCTACAGATAACATGTAGCCACCTGTTCCATAAACAGGAATATTCCCTTCATTTAGATGTTTATAATCTCTTCCTGAGTTTACTTTACAAATTTCTCCCAACTTACGCTGTTCCCATTTCCCTTCAAAGTCAGTGAAACGCAATCTCGGTACACTTTCCCCATTTCTCGGAAACATTTTCTGCAAATATCCCTGTTTCATCTGCTTTAGCCTATCTAATTTTCGCTGATGAAGAGCGATAAGGTTATCCAACACTCTAAAAATTTTCGAAATCATCTTCTGTTCTTCTAAACCTGGAAAAATAACTTCTCCTTTTAACGCATTCTCATCAGATACCTTCATATCATTTTTTGCACCCTTATTTACAAGTGGTTTCATATAATTATTTATTCTTGTATTTTGTTCAAAATACACTTGGACGAATTCTGAATCAGTAAATTCTTTGGGTTTATATACAGCATACAAAGTCGATACAATACCCGTAGCTCCTTTATTTGCCTTGATTATACCATATGGATTAGACTTTAGTGGTGATTTGGTATAAACGATATCACCAGTTTCTACTACGCCATAATTTGCAACTGATTCGCCAGCAAAAGATCTACCTTGGAGCTCAATCTGATTTATAATTCCAAAATCTCCCGAAACGGATAAAACATCTTCTTTGTCGTACTGCTCATCTTTATTTTTTGACCTCGATACGTTAATATAGTCCTCCAACTTACGCTGTTCCCAAGCGTCAGTAAACCCCCTAAATCTTATCTTCGGTATCATACCATTATCCATGTTTCTCACCATCCCCTTCTATCTTTCCAAATCTCCGTCCATTAAATTGCTAATAGCACTTTTCAGTTCTGCTTTTGCTTCATCATCATTACCAACTAGTTCTTGAAGCATATATAATAGTGATTCTTGTGAGCTCTTTATATCTTTTGTTATTTTTGAAATCTCTGCCGCAACTTCACCTAAATCTATTGGTTCTTCTTCCTCAAAAGTATCTACATAGCGAGGAATATTTAGATTGAAGCCGTTATCCTTTATTTTATCAAAAGAAGCCAAAGAAGCAAATTTATCAATATTTTCCCTTTTTATATACGCATCAAGAATCTTATCTAAATGCTCGTTACTCATTGTATTTTGCGCTTTACCCTTTGTAAATTCATTTGAAGCATCAATAAATAGTACATCCCGCTTTTCACGATCTTTCTTCTTAAGAATAATTACAGTAGTAGGAATACTTGTATTGTAGAAGATGCCTGCTGGCATTCCAATAACAGTATCGATTGCGCCATCTTCTAAAAGTTTTTGGCGAATCTTCCCTTCGGCATTTCCTCTAAACAAAACACCATGAGGCAAAACAATAGCCATTACACCAGTATTTTTAAGGTGGTAGAATCCGTGCAGCAAAAATGCATAATCAGCTTTGGATTTTGGTGGAAGTGCTCCATACATACTAAATCTAGGATCTGTCATAAATCCTTTGTCCGCACTCCAATTCGCGGAGTAGGGCGGGTTCATTACAACTGCGTCAAAATTTGTAGGTTCATCAATCGGCCAATCCTTATCAAGAGTATCTCCATTATGAAGATTTTGATTTTCAACAGGTACTCCATGAAGTATCATGTTCATTCGTGCAAGATTGTAAGTTGATGTGTTTAACTCTTGTCCAAAATATGTTACTGTATTTGCTTCGTTAGAATACTTCTTGGCATTTAGCATAAGAGAGCCTGAACCCATGGCAGCATCATATATCGTAAAGCCCGACACATCTCTTTTACCAATGAAAACGATTTGGGTCATTAATTTTGAGACCGGTTGTGGTGTATAGAACTCGCCGGCCTTCTTTCCTGTATCGCTTGCAAATTCACCTATCAAATACTCATACGCATCACCTAACATATCACCTTCATGAACGGCAATATTAATCTTCGACAACTCTTTCATTACATTAGAAAGCATTTGATTTCTTTTCTGTGGTGTATTTCCAAGTTTTGTTGAATAAATATCTAAATCCTGAAATAAGTCTTTAAATGTCTCATCTGATTGTTCAATATCTCTAAATCCTTGAGATAGTTCTTCCAGCTGAAAAGTATTATCATTTATCTTATTAATCAAAGCAGTAAAAGTCAGGTCTGGTTTTAAAACATAGGATATTTGATGTTTTAATTCAGAGACAAGGTCATCTCTCATGCTTTCATCTTCGTAATTGATCCTATAAATCTCTAATGCTTCATCCAGTGTATTCGCTTTTTCATCCAATAAATCCACTAAGCTATAAAGCAATTTATCAGATAGATATTTATAGAAGATAAGTCCTAAAAGATAACTTTTATAATCTTCAGCCCCCATTGTTCCCCTCATTACATTGGCACTATTCCACAGTGCTGTTTTTAAATCTTTTGTACTTTCACTCATTTTAAGCTCTCCTTTTACATCCAATGACCTTTGTTAAAAGGTATATTCTTCTTTTACCTCATCAGTTATAAATTCCTCATTTTTCTATGAAACATTCTTTAGGCAAAATTAATTACTTCTATCGATTCAATAAAACCATCCAATTATACATTTATTGCCAATTTTCTCCATTGTGAGTCGTATAATTTTATTTCATCTTTTAATTATTAAAATCTTTTATACCCTTTTAGTATATCATAGAAGCATAAATATTCCAGCACATCTTCCGTTTCGTCTTAAGCTATTTTCTGGCTGAGTTTTATCGAGAGTATGCCTTTTTTCCAAATTACAACCTCCTTTGCACAACCCATTTTTATTTCCCATAAACTTACATAGCATTACTCCATCCGTAACCGAACAGAATAAATTCATCTAATCTCTCGTAAAAGTACAATTACATTTCCTTTAAGATAAGTTATAATAAAAATCTCCTGCAGTGGCCGTTAAGTTAGATGGTGCTGAAACGTCTCCATCATTTTCATATAAACAATCTCAAGATGGTAAGCGCTATGAAGTGCTGCTGTAACATAATCCCATATCTTTTAATCTATTTACTTGAACCTTCATCCCAAGCTTCATTCGTCCAGGTTCTAGGAGCCCGATTGACACTTAGCACGTCTAATTCGCTGGTAACGATTGTATATTTAGTAATACGTTTAGGAGTTAAAAATTCATATGTTAGCTAATCATTATTATCATCAGAAGAGAATCCTGATCCGGTAAGACTTGGGTACTATTAGGGTGTTTATCTTTGTATGATTCGTGCTATTTTATTTTCCCATCAGGTTTTCAAAATATATTTATCTTTACAAGCATTATGTCCTAGCTTTCATATTACTAAATGTCCTCTCTTTTCAGCAATTGTAATAGTTGCTTGTATACCCGAGTTAAACTGAAGGTAGTCATTTTCAATACCATCACTGAATATTACTCCGTTTTCCGGCATTTGAGATAATATCTTCAAAGGACTTCCTTTGGTGACTTTTCCAAAGACAAGATCTGCACCAGATGTTTTGCTTGGAAAAGGTTCACGGACAGAAAAATATAAGTAATCACTATTCCATGGCAACCTTCTTTCCTGCGGTACCTTGATTTTCTGATCTGAGATTCCCTTTACTATGTTTGCTGCACCTGTTAGGATACTCTTCAACCAACCCGTTGAACCAAGTCCTGTTGATACAATAATTCCGCTTGAAGACTGATATTCCTGCCGTTCCCCCAATTGGATATGATATTTTGAAGATATATGGGTCCGTTGCCCAATGAACAGATCATTCACAGCATAAATAATCTGACCATCATTTAAAGCAGCCTGAGCCATAGAAACCTCTTTAATCGGTCTTCTCTTCTTGAAAACATCCTGGATTATCAATTTTAATTCGTTAACTGTAAATGGAAGCAATACGCCATCCCACCTGGCAGGGTCCGGATTTACTCCGATCAGCTGCTGATTGGAAAGGTACTTTAAGGTATTGGCTACAAGACCATCCTGGCCAATAACTACTACAATATCATTATCCCCGAATATAAAATTCGGCACATATTCCCTATCAACAACCTGAACTCTTCCCAGTGTCTCTAATTGGCTATGAGCTTCCGATATAGCCTTCTTATACTGCTCATCTTCAGAAATATAATCTGAAAAATCACTACCCATATGTTCAATATAAAACTTTGCCTGAGCTATGGTATTATACCTTGCAACTAAATCTTCAAGCCTGGTTTTTCTTTTTACCAGTACTATCTTATTCTCAGTTAATCTTTCCATAATTATTTTGGTTCCCTCATCAATTCCTGAAGCAGATCAGGAGAAATATTAAGCTGGCCTATCTGCCCTGCTTTCTCAGCTAATTCCTGGAATGCTATTGCGATAAGTTTATTAGGCTGCATACCTATGCTGGCAAGTGACTGTATTACATTTGGATCTATCCCTTCCATGGCTTTCATAACTGCAGATAGCTCGTAGGCTTTTGCATCCGCTTCTGCTTTAGAATTCAAAACGGTGAGATCAATAAGGTCTTTTCTCTTCTCCTCCAAAGTAGTGTCAAAATTCATCTGTTCCTCTTTCAGTTGATTTTGCTTCTGCTGAACGGCTCTTTCCGCCTCTATTTGAGCTTCCCTTACTTGTTTTTTCTTATTTTCAATTGCAACTTCCGTGTTAAATTCATTTTCTTTTACACGCCTTTCCTGCTCAATAGACGCATTCCGTCTTTCATAAATGGCCTCATCCGCTTTCTTAAGGATTTGCTCTCTTGCATGGGCTTCCAGAGCTCTGGAAGTTTCCTTATTGGGAAGGATTGCAAGTATGGAAAGACCTAATATTTCTATTCCAATAAGGTTTATTTCCTCATTCTCTCTAATTTCCTTCAATATCCCTTTTGCAAGAACTTCACTGGATTTAATGGCATCTTTTAGCTGCAAACCCTCCAGGGTTTTCTTTGTTAATACTCTTACTATGTTTATTACCCTTTGTGGCAGCTTTTGAGGATCATCAGAAGCATATCCTTTGCCTTTCATATCAAGGGTATAATTGTGAAGTCCTGAAATCTTCTTTTGATCAACTATTCTGAATGTAATCTGTCCTTGAACTGTCACAGTTTGAAAGTCTGATGTGACTTCTTCAAAAATAAAAGGAGCATCTACGCTTCCTACCGGTACAACAACAATTGATGTAGTAGGAGCATAGTAGTAAAAGGATATTCCTGCACCTTCCTTTACTATTTTGCCATTCCTGTACTTTAAAACATACTCACTTGGTTGGAACTTAATAAATCTGAATCCGAACATAAATAGTCCCTCCTTTAATTTGAAAGCATGGCAAGCCTTGGTTACTGGGCTGCACTTTGATACTGTATTACACTTTGATATTGGATTACACTTTGATACTGGATTGCACTTTGATACCGGATTGCACTTTGATACTGGATTGCACTTTGATACCGGATTGCGCTTTGATACTGGATTGCACTTTGATACCGGATTGCACTTTGGTTTCTCTGTCCTAATATAAATAAATATACTCTAGGCTGATCACCTTAAGTGCCCTATCCTCCTTGCCTCTGATGTTTCATAAATATTTATTGCTTCTCAATTACTACGATACAAGTACTGTCAGGCAGACTTGTTGGATTTCTTTTTTCATCAAAGAACTCTACTTTTTGAGATAATGCTATTGTATATCCTTCCTGTAGGAAATGCTTAAACTCAACAATTTTAGCATTGTCACCTAATACCATCGTAATAAATTCGTTAAAGCCGCTTGGTGTAAAATACCCAAATTGCTCGTTTACTTCATGTACATATGACTTTTCTCCCCATGTATAGGTATAAAGGAATTCCATTGCATCATTTATCGGCATTAATACTTCGTTTTGTCCTACTACAACGTACTCAATCTCCCTGCCTTTGAAGTCCTTGGCGTACCTTTCCAGGAATTGCATACCCTCCTCGGATAAAAACCTTATTATTCTCTTTTCATCGGCAGGCTCTGTCATAATACCATCACGGATGATAATCCTCCCGCCTCTTGGCAGAATCTCAAATACACTTTTAAATGCAGCAGCTAAGGTTTCATGGTTAAACTTTCTTCCGTTAAATTCGATATAGGAGAACAGTTCATGGAGGATGGAACAAAAGATTACTGTATCAATACTGCCTTTCTCAATATACTGTCCCAGATTAAGTGCATCACCATACAATACATCCCATTTCCTGTTTTCCAGCTGTTTTTTCTTTTTTAAACTATCCAGTACATTCTGTGCTATATCAACACCTAACACCTTTTTTTCTGGATACCTTTCTTCAATAAGATCCATCAAGGCTCCGCCTCCAGGACCTATGTCAATGACCTTATCTCCGGTAATGTAATCAAGAATTATCTTTTTGTAGTCCACCGTCTGGTTCATAGTTTCCAGGTATTTCTCTTCTTCATAAAAGCGGTCATATTTGTCCCTTCTTAGTCCAAACAGGTCAAATAGCAGGATAATAGCTTTTTCATACAGCACATCGGATTTTTCCGCCTCAATACAGAATTCGATAAGTTTACTGCCAGCTGCCGAAAATCGGAAGGTAAAAAATACTGTATCATCCAAGCTTTCATGGTGAATCACTGCATGAGCAACATGTAGGTTTTCTTTACAGTCGCCTTCCAATATATCTTGTATTGAGATTTCTGAAAGATACTTTTCAATAATTCGTTTTTTATAAATATTAATGCGCTTCTTTCCTTCATGCTGGTAGTAAATAGACTTCATTAGCCATTCAAAGCTGATATGTTTCACTTTGCATAAATCCACTTCTTGTGCAATTAGTAAAAATATCTTTATGAACTCTTCAAATGAAAAATCAAAAAGTGCCGATTCCACATACCATAAATCTGCCACCTTAAAAAGGCAAGATATTTTATCAATTATCTTTGAATCAGAAAGAACTTTTTCGTATTCTGCTTCAAAATCCTCACCATTTTTAATAGAAATAGCCCTTAAATGTCTTAATTTAGCCTTAAAATCGTGCTGTTTATCAAATTCTCCGGCAATAATAATTTCAATTATTTCATCTATCTGTTTGCTAATGTCTTTCCATATGTCTTTATCCACTGCGATCACAATACAATAGTTAAGTGCCTTTAGTATTTCTTTTAGTTCGTCAGCCGGTATAATCCCATCTTCAACAAGCTGATATAACGGTTTATTATCAGAAAGTGGTATCTCTCCCCTTATGTATTGTCCTATCAAGCCATGAGTCAGTATAAGGTTGTGAACTATCCTTTTGATTTCAGGCTTTAATTCTGAAACTTCCTCCAGATAGATTTCTGCAGATCCAACATTATGTGCAAAAAGGTTGTAACCTCTTTTTATCCATTGATTTCTTTGATGTATAATCCCGGACTTTGCAACTTCAGACCATTTTAGGGTCTCTTCGATTATGTATATTTGATATTCACTTAATTGAAGGGTTGTAAGAGCTTTCAGTGTTTTTTCCACATAGTTCAGTACATAATTATCCCTAATTTCCTCAAGGGAGTTAAGACGCTCAAGATTAACACTGCGCTCTGATGTTAGTGCCAGATACTTGAGCCATTTTTCGCTTTTTAGTACCTGTAAATCACCGCTTTTAGTTCTTTCTATAGCGGTTAAAGATTTCAATGTAAGTGCCTAACCTTTTGAGTCTTGATAGCTTTCGTCATAATAACTTTCATCATAATAGTTTCCATCATAATATTCTTCAATCACTTTGATGTTTCCAATAATATAACTATTAAGCTCATCTAGTTCTTCGTCGGTCACCCCTACTTCCTTATGCATGCCACTGACTGCAGTTTTAACTTCCAATGTTGATATATAATCATCATTAACATCAAATTCCATTACGAAACCGACAAACTCTGGAGCACTTTTTGAATTCCATTCCTTTGCAATTTGGCGGGCATGCCCAACATTAAATACCGGATTAAAAAATGGCTGTCCAGGCAGTCTTGGTGGAAACTTTTTCATTCCAGACTGTTTTATAAATTCAAGTTCTTTTATTCCTACAGGTCTAAAAAGTTTCATTTGTGTTTACCTCACTTGTTAATAAAGTCAAAGCGGATATTCACAATCCGCTTACGCTACTTGCTCATAACCTAATTGCCACTACGTGGCATTTCAGCAGGTTCTTGAAGTGCTTGAACTCCTGCTGAAACAGGCAAATCCCTATCTCCACTCCTTACAGAAGCGGAGTGGTTTCCCTGATGCCGTTAAAATTTCATACCTTAAATCTTTTGAACATTTTCATTCCATATGAATTCCAGCACTTTGGGTTTTCAAATCTTTTTTATTACTCAGAAATATTAGTCCAGTTGGGATTAAACCTGAATAACTTGGAAGGCCTATGTCCTGCGTTCTTGGTATATTCATTCGACTCAATTACCATGTTAGCAGTTTTCCTTCTGAAATTTGCTTTTAACAATTCCGTATCAAGTATAACTTCGTACACTTTCTGAAATTCCGTAAGAGTAAACAATTCCGGCATTAGATTAAATGCTATATCCGTGTACTCAATTTTGCTTCGTAACCTTTCAATCCCATATTCAATAATTTTTGCATGGTCAAAAGCAATTCCATTTGATTCAACTACTTCTCTTTCTACTTTTGTCACTTTACCTTCGACAGTCTTTATAGTTTTTACAATTGCTGAAAGGTTATTTTCATCGTTTGACAAATTCAATTTGAACAATTTTTGCAGGATATATCCTTGTTCAGTTACTGTCTTTTGCTCTTGATATAACCTACAGGAAACCGTGAACCATTTTGCATCATCTGCATCATCACTTGCCTTGATATTAAGGGTGGAACTGTCAACCAAGGACATATAGGAGGCACTTATTACTCTTGTACGTGGATCTCTGCCCACATCTCCCCATGTATAAAGCTGCTCCATATATATATTATCAATGTTGGTTTCCTCTTTTAATTCCCTTAAAGCGGCTTCATCCAAGCTTTCGTCCATGTGTACAAATCCGCCCGGAAGAGCCCATTGTCCAATGTATGGGTGGTCGCCTCTTTTAATCATTAGAAGCCTTAAGACTTTTTCGGGAAGCTTCCGGTAGTTTTCCTTTTCTTCATCGGTTACTGTGAATATTAGCATGTCTACGGTTACGGAAGGTCTCTCGTATTTGTTTGGATTATATGTTGCTAGGAATTGTTCTTCGGTGAGATTTTGTTTGTTTTTTAATAAATTATTTGGCATTGGATTGTCCTCGATTTGATAATTGTTGTTTACTATTTATTATTATTTGTAGTTAGTACTTTATTGATAATATCATTTTAATACCATTTTATTCTCTTGTCAACATTTTTTATTATTAAAAAATTCATGGTTTTATAAATACAGATATTTATTTCTTACTACGTCCCATAGAACTGTCTTAATTTCCATGGTTTCGTGCTATAAAATTTTCTAATGTCAGGTGGCGGTACCACTATTGGAACACAATAATAGACCATAAAGTATCGGATTTTTTCCCAGATTACACTATTAAGAGAGTTGAAAAAGGTTACAGAATGTTACGATTAAAAATATGCTGACTATGACAGTCCCGTATAAATATAAATTAGAACCATAACAAAGATTTTCACAAGTGATAGCTGGAAAAAAGCTGTACTTGATTTATTCGTAGCTAAGGGGCAAGTGAGAAAATTTGGGTATTCTTCCATCTTGGGAACACATGTTTTATCGGGCGTTCTTGTAAAAGTAATTTTGTCAAAAACTATCTTTAATAAGCTTTATTCAAACAAAAAACAGGCTTGCAAATCATAGCGATATATGGAGTGCAAGCCTTAATTTTAAATTTAGTTCATAACACATACTATTTAATTTTGAAGTACCTTCATTATTTCACGAAATAATTCCTCTTTTAATATATCTGCAACACCTTCTTGAAATACTATCACGCCTTGTTTTTCCATAAATCTTACAAAATTATCATAATTACTATTCAGTTTAGCTTTATCCTCTTTAGTTAATGCCATATTATTGCTATATATTCCTTTTAAATAAGTCTCTTCGTCCATCTTTAGCCCCTTAACATCTGGAAGTGACCACTTTATGGTTTCTGGTAATTAGGCACCGATAGATCAATATTTAGTAATTCATCTATGCTCATTATTTCTGCACTACTCTTTGTTTTATCCATCAACTACTCCTTTTATCTCCAGTTTCAATGGCAAGCTACTGTTCAAGGTATCTTTTTAGCTGCTTCAATTGTTTTAAAGTCATCTTTTCATCATAGTGCAATCCATTATATGTTGGATGCAAAAACGGATATTGACCTTTTGTTTGTAGTATAAAATTATTCATAATCAACCAATCAATAACAGCATGTAATTCATCTTTTGAAACTGCATTCAACTTTCCAAACTCTGGTATTGCATTCAATTTAGCCTCAAACAGTTTCTTTGTTATTGTGCCAGTCAATGCATCAGCAAGCATAGTTACTCCATAATAACGGACATTACTAACATTCTGCAGCGCACTAAGTACAATGTGAACAATATCATTCAAATCCATTCCATTGTAAAGAACAGGCTCAAAATCGGCCTTTTTTATTGAAATATTATCCTCTTCAATATGCTTCTGTTCAACACACTCTTTCATTTTTTTCTTTGCCTTATCGTTATTGCAGGTTCTTTTCGCATTATCATTCTGTTGTCCTACTAAATTGGATTTTTCTTTAACTGGCTGAATTGGATCCGGCCCATATCCCATCAAATCGTAAAACTGTTTTTTACTTATTACATTGTTGCAGCCGATTCCATCTTTCTTATAATTTGTACAACCCAAAAAATAATCTTTTGATTTCGCTGGCTTTACAATTAAATATCCATCCCTACATTGATCACATTTCAATATGGAAAGTTTTCCAGCTTTATATTCATTCGTCATAAAGCCACATATTTCTGGTTCATTTGTACAAATATATAATCTTAACCCATATGCATTCTTATATTTAAACTGTAGCGGATAACCACAAATCGGACATGTTCTCCGTCCAATTGTTTTGGGTTCATCCTCATTCCAATTTCCATGAATTACAATATTCTTATAATCCCTTTTCAGCTCTAATAAAAATTCTGAAGGATTCTGTTCAGGCGCAATAAAATAGACACGGTTCTTCGTTCTTGTCATGGCAACATAAAAAAGTCTTCGTTCTTCAGCATAATCAATAGATCGATCCCCTTTAATTACGAACGCTAGAACCGGATCATCTTCAATTTTTGATGGAAAACCATAGGTTTCATTCTTTCCATTTACAATAATAACTTCATCATACCCAAGCCCTTTCGATGAATGAGCTGTCATAAATGTAATATCAAGCCCCGGATATTTAACGCTCTTGATTTTGCTTCCCCTATTAATATATTCAAACAATCCTGATCTTTCCAGCTGTTCTCCATCAAAACCGAATCGACCAAGCAACAATATTGATTCTGATTTTCTACCTTCCAGCTTACTATAATCTACAATCTGTCCCAATGCTACTTCAACCGCGTGAGCAGTAGCATAATTTACTCCACTCTTTCGATTGCCGCTTTTGCCTTTGTATGTACCGTCATAAGTATATATAATAACCGGTTCACTAATTTGCTTCGGCGATTCCAATCTTTTTGTTATTTGCTCTGTATTTTTCTGAATAAAGTTGCCAGCTATATCAATTACTTCCTGTGAGTTACGGTAAGTCTTTACAATTTTAAGTAGTTTGGCATACCCCATATTCTCTTCAAATTTTGTAAAAAGTGTAATATCAGAACCGCTGAAAGCATATATTGACTGCCAATCATCTCCTACTGCTATAATTTTTGCATCCGTTACCTCTGATAAAGCTTTCGTCAAATTAAATCGCTGACGAGAAATATCCTGGTATTCATCTACAATCACATATTTGAAATCAAGCTTTTGCTTCATTTCTTTTACTTCCTGTAATATTCTGGCTGATTCATTTATCATATCTTGAAAATCTACCGCATTGTTTTCTTTCAAATACTTCTCGTATTCCAAGAAACAATCATTACAAATTTCCAAAAATAATCTTGTTCGGACATTTTGCGTAGAGTGATGCATGCGATTAAAATCATCTGCTGTATATCCATTCACCTTAAAATTAGAGATAAATCTACAAATAAGATTAATTAGCTTTCTAACATATCTGTTTTCTTCTCCAGCAACCAGCATTTCCATTACTTCTGTGTTAGAACGTTGCTTTAATTTAAAACCTTGATTTTCCAATTTTTCTTGCAAATGCTTCAGCAGAGGTTTTCCATCCTTATATTTTGAAAAAGTGTATATCAAAGCTGTTCCATGCTGACGATGTAATAAAACTTTATCATTTACTGCTTTTTTGTAAGCTTCAACTTCTTTGTCACTAAATCTATCATTTTTACCGTCTTCTGTTATTCCAAAATGCTCAATAAATGCCACTTTTCCATCCTGCTTAATTACAAAATCTGGCGTATATGGTTTTCGTGCATACATAATATTATATTGATAAATTGGTTCATACTCATAATCAATGTTATTCAAATAAAGAAAATTAGCAATTTCCACTTCCTGGTGTGACCGCAACACTTCGTTCTGTATAGTCACCGATTTCTTAGATCTGGTATCAATTACTTCTCGTTTGAAGTCCTCCAAATCACTGCGCAATGTCGAATAGTTTGCTTTTGCGATCTGATTGAAGAACACATTCAAATCATCACCTTCATATGGGGCGTCAAAGTATGATGCAAAAAACATAATCAATTTATTGACTACATTTTCATTCTGCATAATAGAGCCTCTGAAATAATCTCTGATAACAAAATATAATTTCGAATTTTCAGCGATATTTAGCTTCTCATCCGGAGCATTCTTATGTATAATTGCATTTCCTGTTGAATGAAATGTCGCAATAGGACACTTTATCTCCAAGTCATCATTTATTTTTTCTTTTAATTCATTGACTGCCTTATTTGTAAACGATACAACCAAAATCTGAGCAGGATCAATATTTCTTTTTTCTACAAGGTATTTTACTTTCGCTGCTACCGTTGTTGTTTTCCCTGCACCAGCACCGGCAATAACCAAACAATAATCTTCATCTGTTAATATAACTCGGCGCTGATCATCATCAAGTAAAATCTTTGGATCCATCGTCTTTAATATATTATCTAAATAGTCTTTTTCTACATTCAAAGTTCTATTAATGTAATCATCATTATGTTGATCAACATATTTTTCAAAATTTAAATACTTTTTCACATCCGATTCTACTTCAGATGCATTCATTCCATTCTTTAAACAATAAGACGACATCATACCACTACTGCTTAATACTTTAAAAAAAGAAACAATAGATTCATATTGTGAAATTTTATTGCAATACTCACTTTTTGCAATATATCTATCTGTATTTAAAAAACAATTCAAAAAATTCCAAAATGTTACTCACTCCTCGTCATAAGTACTTTTTATTTCCTTTATTATTGAACCCCCATTACCAATTGCAATCATCCAGCATCTCGCCTATTACACGTTTTACATCAATCATACCTTAGAAAGAAGAAGTGTATATTGAGATACTCTTTCTATCAAATTGTTTTAATATAAGAACTATTCTATCCCACAAGCTTCCTTCAACATATCTTCATACTCCAATCTCCCGAAGTAATAATTCTATAAAATCTCTTGCATATTTACGCTGCAGCTTACTATGGTGAGACTGATTGTAATAATTTCTCAAGCAGCTATAACATGATGCATTCTCATCACAGCATTGCTGAGAAGCCTTATTGTGAGCAGCTCTTAATGCATTAATAATTGCCTGTCGATATACCAATCGCTTAACATGACCTGCCCCCACCTGGCACATTATCATAAATCAAAATATCATAGCTGTGCTGTTCTAGGTTAAGTTCCAAAATACCATCAATTTCATTTCGCTCGATTCCTAGTGCGTTGCTGATTTCCTCTAAGAAGGCATACATAAACGATAACGCTCTCGCAAAATCCTCTTTATCCTGTCCAGTTAAAATGAGCCACTATATCGGCAAAGGTGAGCCATACATTATTTCTTATTCTTTTGCCCTAGATAGAATACTTAATCAAATTGAATTTATCAAAGATGCAAGCGCTGCTGACGCAGCAAGCCCTTGACGAATGCAATCCGAATAAGTAAATGGTATTTAAGCAAAAGTAAGGTGGCATATGCTAACCGGTAGACTGTCTCACAATCAACCGGACTCATTGCTCTGGAAAACAAGAATATTCAATGATTTTTCTTTGATTTACAGGCATAATTATCCATATTTAGTATATCCTTTTATTAGATCGTTTTCAACAGTAATCTACAACAATTCTCTGTATACTTTCTAAACTTTCTAAATACCACTGTTTGCACACCTAAAAGCATAAAAAACACCTTACAGCGCACACCCTCAAGAGTTCGCTATAAGGTATTCTTTTTTATAACTGCCTGCCAACATTTTATGGGCCTTACAGTCTTCAAGCATACGACTAAATTCTTTTCTTGCTGTGCCAGCTTTACCAGACGCTGTATCCATGTAAACATCAGCCAATAGTCACCCTGGTGTAGATGCTACTAATCTTGTAAATGCTGATACTTGTGCAGCCAGGCTTTTTAATTGTTCTGCATCGTTTGTACTTACCCGAGCGTAAGCAGCTACTCTTTTCTCCCGCTTTGGTGCAGCTGATATGAAATGTATTCTTAAATTTTCAGCCATGACAAAAACTCCATAATTTCATGTTCATTGACAAATTGAAATTTGTTAAAAGCATGATAATAGCAATCCATCAATCATAGCAACAATCAAAAAAACAAAAATTCCTTTTAAAAATGAAATAAAATGTTTTTTGGGATTTCGATATATGCTTTGATTGTTCTCTGTCCCTGTAAATCTTATTCGCTTAGAATTTCTCCACCATAACATATCTATGATAAAAAAATCAAAGGCATTTAAGAATTGACCTAAAATCAAAGTGTTTAAGAAATTAGCCACAAAACTTTCCTGCCTGGTGAATAAGCCGAAAATAAAAAGGACAACACTGAAAATCAAAATATTAACCACAAAAGATGTGAGGGCTGCGGTAGACTTGATTTTTGATTTTAGCATAGGATTTTCTTTTATGATGCATTGTACCTCATCAGGATAAGAGGAAAAGCTTTTCATATTTTTCTCGTCGGTACCTGTATTAAAATAGCATATTCCCAAAAATAAAGCACATAAAATAGTTGCTTCGATTATTAACATATCCCTTTCAACCACCTTTCAAATTCTTATTTATTGTTCAACTTACAACTTGATAATATCGATCTTTAGAGTTAATATATGATACTACCAAAGGAGGTATCGTCATGAATAACAACAAACCAATATTACACATTTCCATTTATTGTCAATATGGTTTACAAATAAAAAAGGTGCTTAGAAAAGTGTTGTCAGATTTCACCATAAACCGATTATATGAGAAAAATCTAAATACCAAAACAGAGAATTTGTTGCTAGTTATCATTTACTCCATTAAAAACAGGCGATAAAACATATAACATTCACTGGCACACAGGCTATAATTGTTGCCAGACTAATCATCATTGGGTTTCATTTCAGCAATGTTAATTAGCCTATTTCTACAACATTTCTATCTACACAACCTACCCAAAAGCGCAATTCTGTCTACTCAACTATGCGGTTTTTTCACAGTAGATAAATTTCCGTATAGTAGCTATTTTACGAGAGGTTCTGCCATTCTGCAAATCATCAAAACTCGAAGAACTCCATATTTCTACACTTTTCAAGTTTCTACTTTTCCACCCTTGACATCAATACAACCGTCTCAACGGTATTACCAAAGACCCACAAAGCTCCAGACAGCTATATCAACGTATCTGTGGACTTTGGAAACAGCGTAGGTATGATACCACTTAATAGTATAGTTGAAAAAGCAGAGGCATACAAGCCAAAACAGAGAACTACTTACAAGCTGATAAAGGAATATATCCTTGAAAAATACAGCTTTAAAGTACACACAGCATACATTGCCGAGGTCAAGAGAGATTTGGGTTTACCCATGTACGATGCCCCTAATGCAGTAGAAACATTAAAACAGCCGAGAAAACACCCCACTCCTATTCAAGTAGATGCTATTAAAGATGCTCTTACTTATTTTCAAGTAATATAGAAAACTAAATACAGATATGGGAATTGCTCTTTACATTTTGTAGAGGGCAATTTTTCATGCCCAAAATCGAAAGGAGGAACAAAAGTTGAACGCAAAAGTAATCGCCATTGCCATGCAAAAAGGCGGTGTCGGCAAAACAACAACCTGTGCCAACTTAGGCATAGGGCTTGCACAGGAGGGCAAAAAGATTTTAATCGTAGACAGTGACCCACAAGGCTCATTGTCTATCAGTTTAGGACACGCACAGCCCGACAATATCCCTACTACCCTTGCAACGGTTATGGGCAAGGTAATCACCGACAGCCCATTAGAACACAAGGAAGGCATTATTTCTCACCCCGAGGGTGTGGATTTGCTCCCTGCCAATATTGAGCTATCGGGTATGGAGGCATCCCTCATCAACGCTATGAGCAGAGAAACCATTTTGAAGCAGTATCTTGACACGGTGAAAAAAGACTATCAATATATCCTGCTTGATACACAGCCTTCACTTGGTATGCTGACCGTCAATGCACTGGCAGCGGCAGACAGCGTAATTATCCCTGTGCAGGCTCAGTATCTCCCTGCAAAGGGCTTAGAACAGCTTTTCCAAACCATTAACAAGGTACGCAAGCAGATTAATCCCAAACTGCAAATAGACGGTATCTTGCTGACAATGGTGGATAACCGCACGAACTTTGCAAAGGACATCAGTACCCTGCACTTCGTGATACCTATGGCAGTAAAGTCAAGGTATTCGGCACGGACATTCCCCATTCGGTAAGAGCAGCCGAGATTAGTGCCGAGGGCAAAAGCATTTTCGCACATGACCCCAAAGGCAAGGTTGCAGACGCTTACAGAGAACTCACAAAGGAGGTGTTGAAAATTGAAAAGCTCCGCCAAAAACATAAATCTGACATCGGTAGATGATTTATTCTCCACCGAGGAAAGCCGAGCCGATGCAGGCAGAGAAAAGGTTATGGAAATAGCTTTAGCAGAGCTGTTTCCGTTCAAAGACCATCCATTTAAGGTAAAAGACGATGAAGCAATGGCAGAAACCGCCGAGAGCATAAAGGAATATGGTGTGCTTGTTCCTGCTATCGCCCGACCTCGTGATGAGGGCGGTTATGAGCTTGTTGCAGGACACCGCAGGTACAGAGCAAGCGAACTTGCAGGGCTTGAAACCATGCCCGTCCTTGTCCGTAATCTTGACGATGATGCCGCCACTATCATTATGGTGGACAGCAATCTGCAAAGGGAAAACATCTTGCCGAGTGAGCGAGCCTTTGCATATAAGCTGAAATTAGATGCAATTAAAAGGCAGGGTGAGCGTTCTGATTTAACTTCTCGCCAAGTTGGCGAGAAGTTGTGGAGTGTGGAAGAACTTGCAAAAAATGCTCCCGACAGTCAGCGGCAAATACACCGCTATATCCGTCTTACCGAGCTTATCCCCGAGCTTTTAGACATGGTAGATGATAAGAAAATCGCCTTTAACCCTGCTGTAGAGCTGTCCTACCTAAAGCCCGAGGAACAAACCAACTTGCTTGAAGCTATGGATATGGAACAGGCAACCCCCTCTCTTTCACAGGCACAGCGGCTTAAAAAGTTTAGTGCAGAGGGAAAATGTACCCTTGAAGCCATGTGTGCCATTATGAGCGAGGAAAAGAAAGGGGAACTCGACAAGGTAACTCTTACAAGTGATAAGCTCAGAAAGTATTTTCCCAAGTCCTATACACCGCAGAAAATGGAAGAAACCATACTTAAACTACTGGAGACATGGCACAAGAAACGCACTCAAAGCCAAGAACGATAAGGTAAAAACAGCACCAAAAGGAAGTGAGAAAATGGCTGTGTGCAGAATAGAAAAAACAAAAGACTACACCGTTATGGCAAACCACCATTTACGCAATAAAGCCCTGTCGCTCAAAGCAAAAGGCTTGTTATCCCTTATGCTGTCTCTTCCCGAAGATTGGGACTACACCGTAAAGGGGCTTGCCTATATCTGCAAAGATGGTATAGACAGCATTAACGGAGCGATAAAAGAACTGGAAACCATAGGATATATGCACCGTCAGCGTGTCAGAAATGACCGAGGACAGCTCACAACTACGGAATATGCAATCCGTGAGTATCCGCAAAACATGGGCGGTGACACATTCCCTGCCGAGGTCTTGCCTGCACAGGAAAGCCCTATACTGGGAAATCCAACACAGGCTATGCCTATACAGGAAGAACCCCACCAATTAAATACTTATCTACAAACTATTGATAAATCAAAAAAAGATTTATTTAATACAGAAACATCAAATCCTTATCAATCAAATCCTTATCAATCAAATCCTTACAGTGGCAAGAAAACGGGATATGATGAGATAGGATGTGAAACTTACGAAGAAGTAAAAGAATTGGTCTATGAAAACATTGAATACAGGCATTTTAAGCAGCACGGCGGTATCGGTATGCGTGAGCGTTTAGACGAAATAGCCGACATTATCATCGAAACCCTGTGTTCCACAAAGGACACCATAAACATTGCCGGTGATGATTACCCTGCAAGGCTTGTGAAAGACAAGATGCTGAGAATTACCTCGTCGCACATTGAGTATGTGTTTGACTGCTTAAATAAAAACACCACCTATGTGCGAAATATCAAGCGATATTTGCTTGCAACCCTTTTTAATGCCCCGTCTACCATAGACAACTACTACTCCGCTTTAGTCAATCACGATTTATACAGTCCTAACCGTTAAGGCACTTTGTAAAGAAATTTGCAGAGTGCCTTTTTTCATGCAAGAAAATGAAAGGAGATTTTGAATATGAGAAAACCAATGGCTTATATTACCGCCGCTTGGAGCAACAACGAGTTTGAAGTAACCGAAACAGCGGCTAACTATTGCAGAAAACTCTATGAAGCAGGCTACACACCTGTTTGCCCACCGCTGTATCTTCCCCTGTTCCTGTGCGACAAAGTACCGCAGGAGCATAAGGACGGAATTGATATGGCGAGAGATATGTTACGCCGTGCGAGAGTGCTTGTGGTATGCGGCAGTATCGTAGATGAAAATGTGAAAAACGATATTGCCATCGCCCAAAGGCTGAATATCACCGCCACTACCCTTGAGGGTATTTTAACCGTCAATGGGCAAGGCAGAGAGGAACAATGGCCATAGAAAAAACCGTGAAAGGAGGGATTTTTCATGCAAGAAGAAGTGGAACAAAAAACCGTTGCTCTTGTCATCAGTGCAGGCAAGCTCACAGGCAGAGAGCTGAAAAAGGCAATGCTAAAGCTACTTGCACATTTGAAAGATAAGAAAAATCACCCCAATATCCCACAGGGGAAACAGTCGGTAAAACAGCTTGCAAAGCAAGGTCAAGGCATGACCAGTATTGAAATCACTGACCAAAACATCAAAGATTTTGAGCGAGTGGCAAAAAAGTATGGTGTGGACTTTGCTGTTATGAAAGATAAGCACGAAGTACCGCCGAAATATGTAGTTTTTTTCAAAGGTAAAGATGCCGATGCCATCACCAATGCCTTTAAGGAATATACCGCAGATATGGTGAAAAAGGCGGCTCGACCGTCTGTGCTTGCAGAGCTTAGAAAATTGGCTCAGATTGTGAAAAACACCGTTGTAGACAAGGTGAAGCATAAAAATAAGGAGCAGAGCCTATGAGTAAAAAGATGAAAAAGCTCCTTATCCTTAACATTCCCTACCTTGTGTTGGGGCTGCTGTTTACAAAGCTGCCCGAAGCATGGCTGTACACAAGCGGTGCTGATTTAGGGCAAAAGATACTGAATTTGGGCGAGGGATTATCGAGAGCCTTTGCAGTACCATTTCCGTCCTTTTACCCTGCCGATTTGCTCATTGGGCTTGTCATCGGTGCATTACTAAGGCTGATAATCTATGTCCGCAGTAAAAACGCAAAAAAGTACCGTAAGGGTGTGGAGTATGGCTCTGCCCGGTGGGGCAACGCAAAAGACATTGAGCCGTATGTAGACCCCACATTCCAAAACAATGTACTGCTTACTCAAACTGAACGACTGACCATGAACAACCGCCCCAAAGACCCAAAGACAGCACGAAATAAAAATGTGCTGATTGTGGGCGGCTCGGGCAGTGGTAAAACGAGATTTTGGCTCAAACCAAACCTCATGCAGTGCCACAGTTCCTATGTAGTAACTGACCCAAAAGGCAGTATCGTCATTGAGTGCGGAAAACTGCTGCTCCGTGAGGGCTACAAGGTGAAAATCCTTAACACTATCAATTTCAAGAAATCCATGCACTACAACCCTTTCGCCTATATCAGAAGTGAAAAAGACATTTTAAAGCTCGTTACTACCCTCATTGCCAATACCAAAGGCGAGGGCAAGGCAGGCGATGATTTTTGGGTGAAAGCGGAAACCCTGCTCTATACCGCCCTTATCGCCTATATCTACTATGAAGCCCCTGAAGATGAGCAGAACTTCACAACGCTGATTGAGTTTATCAATGCCAGTGAAGTCCGTGAGGACGATGAGGAATTTAAGAACAATGTAGATTTGATGTTTGACAGGCTGGAGGAAAAAGACCCTCAGCACTTTGCAGTGCGGCAATATAAGAAGTACAAATTAGCCGCAGGCAAAACAGCGAAGTCGATTTTAATTAGCTGTGGTGCAAGGCTTGCTCCCTTTGATATTAAAGAGCTTAGAGAGCTGACCGCCTATGATGAACTGGAGCTTGATATCCTTGGAGATAGGAAAACAGCACTCTTTATCATCATTAGCGATACCGATGCCACATTCAATTTTCTTGTATCCATGTGCTACACACAGCTTTTTAACTTGCTTTGTGACAAAGCCGATGATGTGTATGGCGGTCGCTTACCTGTTCATGTGCGGTGCTTAATTGATGAGTGTGCCAATATCGGGCAGATACCCAACCTTGAAAAGCTCATGGCAACCATTCGCAGCCGTGAAATCTCCGCTTGCCTTGTTTTGCAGGCACAGAGCCAGTTAAAAGCACTCTACAAAGACAACTCCGACACCATAATCGGCAACTGTGACAGCATGATTTTCCTCGGTGGCAAGGAAAAAACCACCCTCAAGGACTTAACTGAAACCCTCGGCAAAGAAACCATTGATATGTTTAATACTTCCGACACCCGAGGTAGCCAACGCAGTTATGGTATCAACTATCAGCGGCTTGGAAAAGAGCTGATGAGCATGGACGAGCTGTCTGTCATGGATGGTGGAAAATGTATTTTACAGCTTAGAGGTGTTCGCCCCTTTTTCAGCGATAAGTACGATATTACTAAGCACCCGAAATACAAGTACCTCTCGGACTTTGATAAGAAAAATGCCTTTGACATTGAGAAATTCTTATCCACCAAACTAAAGCTCAAAGGGAGTGATGTGTACGAGGTTTACGATTTAAGCAAAGAGGAAGAAACAACCGAGCCACCGCCCTCAGACGGGCAATAAACACTACCGTTCAAGGTGGTGTTTTTTATATATACAAGCCACATAGAAAGGAGGTGTTGCCTATGATTGTGGTCTTTTAACGCTGTCAGTGAACAGCGTTTTTTATTGCCAAAACACAAACCAACAAAACCAAAATTAAAGGAGAAAAAAACTATGGAATTTTTTAATCAGGCAGTAACAGCATTGCAGACACTCGTTATCGCTCTTGGAGCAGGACTTGGCATTTGGGGAGTTATCAATCTCCTTGAGGGGTACGGCAACGATAACCCCGGTGCTAAATCACAGGGTATGAAGCAGCTCATGGCAGGCGGTGGCGTAGCACTGATTGGCATGACTCTTGTACCACTTCTCAGCGGATTGTTTTAAGATAACAGCCGATGGATTTTATCCTTGATGCAATCAACGAGTGGATAACCAAACTGCTCGTTGACGGCATTATGGGTAATCTAACGGGCTTGTTCGATAACATCAATTCAGAAGTATCAAGGATTGCCGGAGATGTGGGAAAAACACCGTCACAATGGAATGGCGGTGTTTTCTCCATGATTGAGAACTTATCGGACACCGTTATCATGCCCATAGCCGGAATAATTTTGACCTTTGTGATGTGCTACGAGCTGATACAAATGGTCATTGACAGAAACAATATGCACGACTTCCCACCCTCGGATATTTTCAAGTGGATGATGAAAACCTTTATTGCTGTGGTGCTTGTGACAAACACATTTCCCATTATGATGGGCATTATCATGTGGGCATTATCCGTTTGCATTTTCATTATCGTGTACGGAAGAATGCTTGAAATCTATCTCATGACCTCTCTTGGAGCAATTCCCATTGCTACAATGTCAAGCAAGGAGTGGAACATGGGAAACAACTACCTCAAAGCTCTGCTTGCCCTCGCATTTCAAGGTTTCCTCATTATGGTGTGCGTTGGCATTTATGCGGTGCTTATTCAGTCCATTGCAACAGGTGATGACCCCATAAAAGCGATTTGGACTTGCATGATGTACACGGTACTGCTCTGCTTCTCCCTCTTTAAGACGGGTACATTGGCAAAGAGCATATTCTCAGCCCATTGATAAATGGGCTTGCACACTAAAGACCTTGCACAGCAAGGCAGAAAGGAGGATTTTATGGCTTATGTACCAATCCCCAAAGATTTAAGCAATGTAAAAACAAAGGTTGCTCTAAACCTTACGAAGCGGCAAATTATCTGCTTTTCGGCGGCACTGGCGGTAGGATTACCGCCTTTTTTCATTCTCAAAGACTATATCGGCACAAGCCCGGCGGTGCTTGTAATGATGTTTCTCATGCTGCCGCTGTTCATGTTTGCCATGTATGAAAAGCACGGTCAGCCCCTTGAGGTAATCCTCAAAAACTATGCGGCGGTGCGTTTTCTCAACCCAAAACAAAGACCTTACAGGACGGACAATTTCTATCCGTTATTGGAAAGGCAATATTACTTAGACATGGAGGTAAATCAAATTGTCAAAAATCGAAAAGAAGCCCATAAAGCTCACCCGAGTGGAAAAGCAAAGCATCGCAAGTGCGGTGCAAAGGGCGAACAATAAACCCAAAGGTGTAAAGTCTGCACAGGACAGTATCCCTTACCGTCATATCTTCCCCGATGGTATCTGTCATGTGGGTGATAAGCTCTACACCAAAACCCTGCAATTTGATGACATCAATTATCAGATTGCACAGAACGAGGACAAGACCGCCATCTTTGAAAGTTGGTGCGACTTCCTCAATTACTTTGACAGCACAATCAAATTTCAGCTCACATTCTTAAACACCACAGCGAATACAAAGGACTTTGAAAAAAGCGTGTTCATCGCTCCGCAGGCAGATGATTTCGACAGTATCCGAACAGAGTACAGTGAGATGCTGCACAATCAGCTTGCAAGGGGCAACAACGGACTTGTGAAAACAAAATACCTTACCTTTGGCATTGAAGCCGAGAATATCAAAATCGCCAAGCCCCGTCTTGAACGCATTGAAAATGACCTGTGGAACGCATTTAAGCGATTGGGTGTGCAGCTTACCTCTCTTGACGGTAAACAGCGATTAAAGCTCATGCACAATATTCTTCGTATGAGTGGCAATGCCCCCTTTGCCTTTGAGTGGAACTGGCTTGCTCCCTCGGGGCTTAGTACAAAGGACTTTATCGCCCCGTCCTCTTTTGAGTTTAAGGAGAAAGGCACATTCAGAACAGGCGATAAATACGGTGCGGTATCCTTTTTGCAGATACTCGCCCCCGAGCTGAATGACCGTGTACTGTCCGACTTTTTGGAAATGGAGAGCAACCTCATTGTCACCATGCACATTCAGTCGGTAGACCAAATGAAAGCAATCAAAACTATCAAGCGTAAGATTACCGACCTCGATAAAATGAAGATTGAGGAACAGAAAAAGGCTGTCCGTGCAGGGTATGACATGGACATCATTCCGTCAGACCTTGCTACCTATGGCGGTGAAGCAACGAAGCTCCTTGCCGACCTGCAAAGCCGCAATGAGCGAATGTTTTTAATTACATTTCTTGTGCTAAATACCGCCGACAGCAAAAAGGAATTGGACAATATCCTGCTCCAAGCAAGCGGTATTGCCAACAAGCACAACTGCACCCTCATAAGGCTTGATTATCAGCAGGAGCAGGGCTTTATGGCATCACTGCCCCTCGGCAAAAATCTTGTACCCATACAGCGGAGCTTGACTACCTCAAGCACCGCTATTTTTGTGCCTTTTACCACACAGGAGCTTTTCCAATCAGGCGGCGAAGCCTTGTATTATGGCTTAAATGCCCTGTCAAGCAACCTCATCATGGTAGACCGCAAGCAGCTCAAAAACCCCAACGGGCTTATCCTCGGTACACCCGGCAGTGGTAAATCCTTTGCCGCAAAGCGAGAAATCACCAATGTATTTCTGATTACCACCGATGACATCATCGTGTGCGACCCTGAGGGCGAATATTTTTCCCTTGTGCAAAGGCTCAAAGGACAGGTTATCAAGATATCTCCCACAAGCAGCCAGTATATCAATCCTATGGACATCAACCTCAACTACTCTGAGGACGATAGCCCTCTTGCACTAAAGAGCGATTTTATCCTCTCCTTGTGTGAGCTGATTGTCGGCGGTAAAGAGGGATTGACCCCTGTGGAAAAATCCATTATTGACCGCTGTGTTACTCTCGTTTATGCAGAATACCTTGCCGACCCCGCCCCTGCCAAAATGCCGATTTTGGGTGACCTTTACGATGCTTTAGGCAGACAGGAGGAAAAAGAAGCAAAGCATATCCGTTCTGCTCTTGAAATCTATGTCACAGGTAGTCTTAGCGTGTTCAACCACAGGACAAATGTGGATATTACAAACCGTACTGTCTGCTACGATATTAAGGAATTGGGTAAACAGCTTAAAAAGCTCGGTATGCTCATCGTGCAAGACCAAGTGTGGAACAGAGTAACCATAAACCGTGCGGAGAAACGCTCCACTCGCTACTATATGGACGAGTTTCATTTGCTGCTCAAAGAGGAACAAACCGCCGCCTACTCGGTGGAGATTTGGAAACGCTTTCGTAAATGGGGCGGTATTCCCACAGCGATTACGCAGAACATCAAAGACCTGTTATCCTCTCGAGAAGTGGAGAACATCTTTGAAAACTCAGACTTTGTGTATATGCTCAACCAAGCGGCAGGCGATAGACAGATACTTGCCAAGCAGCTTAATATCTCCCCTCATCAGCTCTCTTATGTGACAGGCAGCGGTGTTGGCGAGGGCTTGTTGTTCTATGGTAATGTCATTTTGCCTTTCGTGGATAAATTCCCGAGAAACACTGAGCTTTACAGCATTATGACTACAAAGTTGGACGAAACCAAACAGGAGTAAATCCATAGATATTGCTATATTTTGGCGAAAGGAGGTGGTATAATGATATAAATGGAGGGTGTTGCAATGAATATAGAAGGAACGATTGAACTTATTTCTAATTCAGCAGAAGGCTTTTGGACAAGTGGTAATATTATTGCAATTGTTGTTGCCCTAATTTCTATTTTAGGGTCAATATTTGTTGCGTGGAGAAGCGAGAAAAATTCTCGAGAAATAAGCAAAAGCAACAATGAAATTCAAAAGAAAATAAATGATGAAAACATTGCTTTGCAAGAAAAATGGAATAGTGAAACACTACAATTTCAAGAGAAGATAAATAAAGCCAATATTGATGCTAATTTGATTGCAAGTGCAAGAATTGAATGGATACAAAAAGTGCGAAATCTTTCAGCCGAGTTATTATCGTTATATTTCTCAATGCTTAATTCAAAAGATACTGAGAAAATCCAAACAGCTTTTAACCATTCAATAGAAAAGACGGAATTACTGGTTTTGTATTTTGGGCATGAAGATGATAAAGCAAAAAACGAGGATTTAGATATTCTTCTTAATAAAGAAAGCAATATCGGTAAAAACGAATTGATTGTGCGTTTTGCAATATCATTATCTCAAAAATTCAATAAATACAATGTTTTTATCCAAGATGGAGGATTAAGCGAACTTCAAAAATCTATCAATAAAGCTCAGCAAGAGATGTACCATAATGTTGAAATGGTTAAAGTCGGAGAATATTACCACGAGGAAGCTGAGGAAATGATGGATATGGAAGAGCCGTACTATCAAACAGGAGATATTCTTAATGTGAAGCGATTAGAAGAAAAAAAGAAAGATAGGGTAAATGAAATAACTAATCTGCAAAATGATTTGATATTCTTAAGGAATATTATCAGAACTTATTTGAAAATCGAATGGAACAAAGCAAAATCAGCTAAATAACAAATTTAACCCATCCTTGGCGGTGGGTTTTCTTATGCCCAAAATCAAGAAAGGAGGTTCTATGAAAAAACAATCAAGACTTCAATTTACAGAAGAAGAACGAGCCGACCCGACCTTAGAAAAGCCCATAGCAAAATCAGAAAAAGCGGCTAATAAACTGGAAAAGGCACAGACCAATATACCGAAGAAAACAGTAAAAACCAAAGAACGCACCTTTGATGCCGACACTGGCAAAACAAAGGTGCGTTTGCATTTCGAGGAAGTGGATAAGCCAAAGCCACCCTCTAAACTTTCTCATGGCATTAAAAAAGCTCCCGAGAGGGCTATCCTGTCTGCTGTGCATAAGAAAATCAGCGAAGATGAGCAGGACAATGTGGGGCTTGAAGCCGCACACGGCACCGAAAAGGCAGGTGAATTTGCTATACACCGTGTTCAAAGTGCCTATCACTCCCACAAGCTGAAGCCCTACCGCACACTGGCAAAGGCAGAGAAAAAGAGCATACAATCCGATGTGAATGTCCTTTACAAGAAAAGTATTCTGGATAACCCACAGGCGGCAAGTAACCCTATTTCTCGCTTTCAACAAAAAAGAGCTATTAAAAAAGAGTACATTGCCAAACGATACAGGAAAGGTACAAAGGCGGCACAGACCACCGCCAAGACCACAAAATTGGCGGTCAAAAAAGGGGCAGACACGGCACCAAAGGCAGTATCGGCAGTTGCTAAAAACCCAAAAGTATTGCTCATTCTACTTGCCCTATTTTTGATGATTGCCTTAATTGCCGGGGCGGTTTCCTCCTGCTCGGTCATGTTTCAAGGGGCAATAACCAATGTGGTATCAACCTCTTACACTTCCGAAAACGAGGAACTTATTGCTGCCAACAACAACTACACAGCACTTGAAACAGCGTTGCAGGCACAGATTAACAACACCGAAAGGGATTATCCCGATTATGATGAGTACCGCTATGACTTAGACACCATAGCACACGACCCTCATCAGCTTACATCTTACCTTACCGCCTTACTGCAATATTTCAATGCAAGCGAGGTGCAGGGCGAATTACAGAGGGTGTTTGAAAAGCAATACAAGCTCACGCTGACCGAAACCGTAGAGGTACGCTATCGCACCGAAACGAGGACGGACACATGGACAGATGCGGACGGTAACACCCACACTGACACCTATGAGGTGGAAGTACCTTATGACTATTACATTTTAAATGTGAAGCTCACAAACAAGTCCATAAACACCGTTGCAAACAGCCTGCTTACTGCAAAACAGCTTGAAATGTACAATGTTTATCTGCAAACAAAGGGAAATAAACCGCTACTCTTCGGCGGCGGCTCTATTGACGGTAGCCCCTCCACTGATTTAAGCGGTGTTGATTTTGTCAATGGCGAAAGACAGGGCAATCAAAATAGCGTAGACATTGCAAAATCACAGGTAGGCAACGTGGGCGGTCAGCCCTATTGGTCATGGTACGGCTTTAACAGCCGTGTGGAATGGTGTGCCTGCTTTGTGTCATGGGTGCTTAATCAAGCAGGATATTCCGAGCCTAAGTTTGCCGCCTGCCAAAGTCAAGGTATCCCTTACTTCTCGTCCAAAGGGCGATGGGCAAACAGAGGATACAAAGACATTGCCCCCGGCGATGTTATCTTTTTCGATTGGGAGAGCGATGGCAGCTCCGACCATGTGGGTATTGTTATCGGCACAGACGGAAACCGTGTTTACACCGTTGAGGGCAATAGCGGCGATGCCTGCAAAATCAGAGATTATGACCTTAACAGCAGTGTGATTATGGGCTACGGGCTTATGAATTAAGGAGGAAACTATTTGAACGCAAAACTAAAAAAGGTACTTTCCGATATGAAGAAAATCGAGGATAAAATCGAGCTTTTGCAAGGGAAATGGGAAGAACTGAACAAGCAAAAAACCGAGTTTGAAAACCTTGAAATTATCGGACTTATCCGAGGTGCAAAAATCAGCACAGAAAATTTAACCGATGTTGTCACGGCATACCGCAGTAAAAGCGGTGTGCCTTTTTCATCTGAAAAACAGGAGGAAAATAAAGAATGAAGAAAACTAAAATCCGTATTATTGCCGTTATGCTCATGACGGTGCTTTGCATGACCGCCTTTTCCACCACTGCCTTTGCAAGCGGTGGTGAGCATACTACCGAGCCTACACCCGAAGTGACCGAAACACCCACCCCCTCTGTTCCTCTTACCCCCGAGGGCAATTTAACCCTTGTGGACGATGTGGAGCGAACAGACGAGATTGATAAGCAGTTTATTACCGCTGTATCCAAAAACGTCAACTATTTTTATCTCGTCATCGACCGTGCAGGCAACGAGGACAATGTTTACCTTTTGAACATGGTAGATGAAGCCGATTTGCTTGCCCTCATGGAAGATGCTCCAACCGAGCCTAAAGTTTGCCCTTGCAAGGAAAAATGCGAAACGGGTGCAGTAAATGCAGATTGTACCCTGTGTAGCAATAGCAGAGCCGATTGCACAGGCAAAGCCCCCGAGTTGACCGAGCCTGCCGAGCCACAGCCCGAAAAAGGCAACCCGATGGGGATTGTGGCACTTCTTATTGTGTTCGGCTTAATCGGCGGCGGTGCTTTCTACTATTTCAAGGTGGTAAAAAACAAGGCAAAGCCGCAGAGCAACCCCAATATGAACGAATATGATTACAGCGATGATGATGACGAGGACGAATATGCGCCGACCTCTGAGGAACAGGAGGACACTCCCGAAGAAAGTGAGGACGATACCCAGTGAAATATTTTACCGACAGTGCCTATGAAAGAATGATGATGCAAAAGCCACAGTGTTCGCTGCCACCTGTTACAGACAGACCGCCGAAAAAGGAGCAGAAAATCCGTAAGCTCATCATTGTACATGAAAAAACCGAAACCCCAAAACCGCATAAGGAGGGATAACGATATGCAATTAGTCATAGCAGAAAAACCAAGCGTTGCACAGAGCATTGCAAAGATTTTAGGAGCGACAAGCCGCAAGGACGGCTATACCGAGGGCAACAATTACATTGTTTCGTGGTGTGTAGGGCATTTGGTGGAGCTTGCCCCTGCCGACAGCTACGATGAAAAATATGCCAAGTGGAGGTATGGGGATTTACCCATACTTCCTGCCCTTTGGCAATATCAAGTTTCGAGCAGTACCAAAAAGCAGTTTGATGTGCTGAAAAAGCTGTTAAACGACAGCCGAGTGGACACCGTGATATGTGCCACCGATGCAGGGCGTGAGGGCGAGCTTATCTTCCGTCTTGTCTATGAAAAAGCAAAGTGTAAAAAGCCTATCAAAAGGCTTTGGATTTCCTCTCTTGAGGATACCGCCATTCAAAAGGGTTTTGAAAATCTAAAGGACGGTAAAGAATACGATAACCTTTACGAAGCTGCCCTGTGCAGGGCAAAAGCCGATTGGATTGTGGGTATCAATGCCACCCGTCTTTTCTCCGTCCTATACAATCAGACCCTAAACATCGGGCGAGTAATGTCACC